>CALZNR010000101.1 GCA_945827565.1 uncultured Prevotella sp. | reverse complement strand
CAAAGTTAAAGTTTTTTTCCCAATCGGCAAAAGAAAAGCAGTAGTTTCTAAGCGTTTAAATGAATAAAAAGCGAATAAATGTGTAACTCTCCACACATTTATTCGCTTGATGATACGAAATAGACTTTTTATCAGAAATGAATTTCTAAAGGATAAGACAAAGACTGGAGATACGAGTTGATGCGGCACTGCCATTCCTGCTGTGAGCAACAGTCATATTTACTCCACGCAGAACCGAAGTAGTAGGTAAATTTCGTTCCGTTCTGATAATTGTCAATAATTCCTAAAGCATGACCGGCATTTCCATTAAACGCCTTTTCAAAAGGCACATACTTTGTAGCGCTTACGCCCTGTGGAAACAAGGCTGCCACATAAATTCTGAAGTTCTGCTTTTCGGGGTTGTCGGTGGGGTCAGCATAACTCACAAACTTTTTGCCCAGCTGCACGCTCTTAGTATCTTCAGAGTGTACCACCACACCTGATGCCACTCGAGCAGGCTGGGTCAAACCCTCGTACCATACAGTCATTTTGTTGAAGTTAGAACCCTTGTCAAGACTAAGGATGCGATGCTCCACCACCTGGGTATCTTGCTTATAGGTTGTGGGATGATATGTCAGCGCCACTGAAAAACGCAGGGGTCCATTGTCCAGCAACTCATACTCTTTGTAACAGTAGGGAAAAACAAGATTATCTCCATCCATCAGAGCAGGAGTGCCACAACCCAAAGTAGGACCTACTTTATAACAGTCCAAGCCATCACCATGATCAAAGTGATAACTGGTCAGCATATTCAGAGAGTCTGCTGCAGCAGGATTGGACTTTTTCAATGCTGCAATCACAGGCTTGTTAATGTCCTCCACATAATAGCGTTTTTCCACTACTAATTCAGAGGTATTCTTGAGCCACACATCGTTTCCAAAGGCCTTCTCTCCTGAACGTTGCAGCGCAGGACCATAGCAGCGATAAGCTCCCCTATCGTTTTCCCAAGCAATATCATCCACTCGCTCAGGATACATTCTGCCATAACATGTATTCTTAAAATCATTAGGCACTCCCTTCATAAAGGTAAGCACTGCCTTACCCTGCGGACGCACGGTAGCCTCAACCAGAATTTTGCCATCATAGGTAATCTGATATGGCACCTGCTGACCAACTGCATTCACCACAACGAACTGACGACCACCGCTAATGCCCAACTTGGCATATACCTGTGCAGCGTTGAGTTCCACCACCTGACTAAGCACATCCTGCTGCGGATTGGTCAAGGTCAGGTGAAATGCCTTATTGTCTGCGGGCTTTACAGAGTTATCATCATATCTCACCTTTTCGCAGGCAGCCAACAGGAAAGCACCCACTCCAAATGCTGATGTATTGGAAGCGGTCAGTGTTTGTCCTTTCACGGCTTTTTCACCAATAGGTTGCACATATCCCACACTGCCGTTTGCCTGCAGGGCAGTTGTAGAAAGGTAATGCCACGCCTTGTCAACCGCACCGCCATACGTAGCCTTGTCCAACAAGCCGTGGTTCACTCCCCACATCAAACCATAGGCAAAGAATGCGGTACCACTTGTCTCCTTTCCTTCTGCCTGTGCGGCATCCAGCATGGAACGGGTCCAATAGCCATCAGACTGCTGGCATTTCACTATGGCTGCTGCCAACTGTTTGAAACGCTGTTCAAACAATGCACGATGCTTATAGGATGCAGGAACATCATTAAGCACCTTTGCCAAGGCTGCTATCACCCAACCATTACCACGTGCCCAAAAATCCTTTTTTCCAGCATCTGTCTTGTGTGATGGATAAACGTATTTACCATCACGATAATACAGGTGCTCCTCCTTATCAAACATCAATTTATCGGCATATACGAAGTTGGCATAAAGTTTGTCCAAATACTTCACATCTCCAGTCACCTTGTACAACTTTGTCAGTACGGGCATAGCCATATACAGTCCGTCTGCCCACCACCAAAAGTCGGTTGCAGCCATACTGCACTCCTTGTCCATCACTTCCTTGGCACGCTTTATTTTGTAGTCATCTGGATTCATCATGTACATGTCCAGATAAGTCTGAAAACAAATCTGCCAGTCACCAAACAGCACGTGCTGCTGCCCCTCTCCATACGTTTTATATTTCCATTTGGCAGCATTTGGCTCAGTGGCTCCACACCACTTGTTGTGGCGTGCCCATTTATCAGAATACTCCAGCCATTTTGCCTTTCCAGTGAGGCGATATGCCTCCATATTGCCCGTAAAATACGCGGCATTGTCCCAAAATGCGTTTACCTCGGGAGCATGGTTTGCCTGCCAGTAGTTGTTCACTTTTTCAACCACCTCCATGGGGGTAAGCTGTGACTGCACTTGTTTAGCCTTCTTCTTGGCCCCTGCAGGCACTACAGCAGCCAACAGAAGCGCCATCATACTGAATACGATTTTTTTCATCAATCTATCTTATTTTGATTAGTTCCACTTCTTGATACTCTTCACCTATTCTCACATACATTATCTATTCTCTTCTCATTTCATCTGAGAATTGAAGAAGCGAAGAATCTGTCGGAACAGATGATTACGTGTATTGCCTCCAGCAATGCCGTGATTACGATTGGCATACACCACTTCATAGAAATCTTTGTCTGCCTGCACCAACGCCTCTGCATACTCCACGGTGTTTCGGAAATGCACATTGTCATCAGCCAAACCGTGACAGATAAGCAGCGCACCGCTCAACTTTGATGCACGAGCTATGGGATTAACCTCATCATAACCCATAGGATTCTCCTTCGGAGTGCGCATATAACGCTCAGTATAGACCGTGTCGTAATATCTCCAATTGGTTGGAGGCGCAACAGCCACGCCAGCACGAAACACGGCCCTTCCCTCGCTCATGCTCATCAAGGTGTTCCATCCTCCATAGCTCCAGCCCCATATTCCTATTCTGTCTTTATCCACGTACGACTGCTTGCCCAGCCATAGAGCAGTTTCCACCTGATCTCTCGACTCCAGTTCACCCAGTCGCAGATAGGTGCATTTTTCAAACTGTGCTCCTCTGCCACCTGTACCTCTGTTATCTACACACACCACCAAATAGCCTTCTTGTGCCAACATCTGCTCCAAGATAGCCCCCTGGCCACACATACCAATATTCCATTGGTTAAGCACCTGCTGACTACCAGGACCTCCATACTGGTACATAATAACTGGATAGCGTTGAGATGGATTGAAATTCTTGGGCTTCACCATCCAACCGTTCAGTTTGATTCCTTCTGACGTGGTAAACGAGAACATCTCTCTGCTACCCATATCATAGCCTGCCAATTTGTCTTTCAACTCTCGGTTATCTATCAGAGTAGCGAGCACCTTGCCATTGTTTCCGTTCAGCGTATATACATCGGGGTGCTCAAGGTCGCTCCATCTGTTCAAGAAATACTGGTAGTTGCTGCTGAAGACGGCATTGTTTGTTCCGCGGGCTCCTGCCAATGCAACTATTTTCCCGTTTGCCTCTGCACAATATACCTGTTTCTCTTGTGCGCCCAATGCGTTGGATGCAAAATAGGTCTTACCCGTGGTTTCATCATAGCCATACACGTCAGTCACTTCAAAGTTTCCGTTGGTAATCTTTCTCTCCAAACGTCCACCTAATGTGTAAAGATACAAATGATTGTAGCCGTCACGGTCGCTGGGCATAAGAATATGCCTGTCAGTTATCTGTATTCCGTCCATAGCCTCAAAACGGATATACTTGTCTGCTTTTTCCTGAAGCACCATCTGCGCTACTGTAGAGAGCGGATTAGCCATGTAGATAGCCAGCTCATCCTGATGGCGATTCAGCGTAAAGACTGCCACTTTGGTAGCATCGGCGGTCATCATAAGACGAGGGATGTATCCATCTGCCTCTACGGGTACCTGCAACTTACGTGTCTGACGCGACTTGATGTCAAAACTATAAACGGCAACCTGTGAATTTTCCTCGCCAGCAATGGGATATTTGTAGCTATAGGCACCAGGATAGTCGGCATACCTGTCCTCTGTGGGGTTACTTCCCTTATACAGAGCGAAAGAATACTCTTTCACTTTGCTTTCGTCATAGCGTATCCAACATATCTGTTTGCTGTCTGCCGTGAAAACGAAACTTCGGTTGGTGGCAAATTCTTCCTCATACACCCAATCGGGCAGACCGTTGATGATCTCATTGCGTTTTCCATCTTTTGTAATCTGACTCTCAGCATTGTCGTACAACAGTTTCACCAAAAACAGGTTGTTGTCTCTCACAAAAGCGATCTGCTGCCCATCAGGCGAAAAGAGTGGCATCTGCTGCGCCCCACCCTCTGACAAGGGAACCATCTTGTTGTTCCTCACATTGTATATGTAGTACTGGGCAGTAAAAGAGCGACGGTAAATATACTTGGTATCTGTCTGAATCAGCACATTGTTGCCATCGGGCGACAGCTGGTAGCCCTCTACCCATTCTATCTTCGCTCCCCTCACTGTTTCTGCATCAAAGAGGGTGGACACTTTCTTACCATTCTTGAACGAGAATACTTCTATCCGCTTGCCATCTTCGCTGATGCACGAATAGGTAGCACCGTCACTCATGGGTTTTACCGCTGCCATGTACTTGGCAGCGAACTGTCGAGAGGTGATAGACTTCAAATCAAGTTTCTTCCCTGCCAGCAGGTCTGTTACAGTGGTCATCGCCATTAAGCATGTCAATATTATCGCCTTACACAAAAGAGATTGTCGTTTCATTGTTATTGTTGGTTCTGGTTATATCCTATTTATTGTCGTTCATGTTCATCATTCCACTATCACCTTTACGGAGTCTGTTTTCACCCGTGCAGATATCCATTTGGAGAAGCGCACCTTATCAAACGCCCTGGTCGCACCATTTTTTCTCAGAGACACAATCGCCACCACGCGCTGGATATTTACAGCAGTATCCACCTTTGCTTCCAAAGTTTTTGTCAGCGATACAGCCTCCACTGCAGGAAACAGCACTTTTAGCTCATCTCGCACATCTCCAGAAAGATTTAGATAGCGCTCATAGCCATCCAATCGCTGTTCCAGTTGGTAGATGGTCTTCGACTGTTCCAGTATTCTGTCGGCATAGCCCTCATCAGTCTGCGCCTTACTTACCAGTTGTTTGCTGAGCCTTAATAAACTATCTGACTGGTTGCCCTGAATCACATTCAGTTCGTATGTCTTCAGTCCATATTGTGTCATTCTGTTTCTTGCCACATTCAACTCATGCTCTGTAATCTCCTTGCCTACAGCCACCAAACGTATGGTTTTGGTATTCTTGTCAGCGGTGGTGGATATAATCTGCGTACCCGGGAAATTCATCTCCTGCTTCACAAACTTGTTGAGCGCACTCTTGAACAGGCTCTCACGGATAATGCCAATGGTAAGGAAGGTGGCTGGCAACATGGTCACAAGCACGATGCCGATAATCACTTTGCGCACCTTCTTAAAACTCTCCTGTCGCTCATATTGCACTTTAGAGAATTTCAACATGCGCACCCCCACGAAAGTAGCAAGACAGATGAACACCGTGTTGATAAAGAACAGGTAAAAGGCACCAAAGAAATAGTAGAGATTGCCCATTGCCAATCCATAACCTGCGGTACAAAGGGGTGGCATCAAGGCGGTGGCAATTGCCACACCGGGAATTACATTGCCTTTGCCCTTGGTGCAGATGGCCACAATGCCTGCCATACCTCCAAAGAAAGCAATCAGCACATCATAGAGTGTGGGCGATGTTCTTGCCAGCAGTTCCGACTGCGCCTCATCCAAAGGAGTAATCAGGAAATAGAAGGTAGCGGTAATCACACCTGTCTCTTATACACATCTGACGCTGCCGACGATATGCAGTGTGT
>CALZNR010000100.1 GCA_945827565.1 uncultured Prevotella sp. | reverse complement strand
CCCCCGATGTTATCGACCTAAACTTCGGCTGCCCAGTGAAAAAGGTGGCAGGCAAGGGAGCGGGAGCAGGTATGCTGCAAAATATCCCCTTGATGCTCGAGATAACACGTCGTGTGGTGCAGGCAGTGAAATTGCCCGTAACGGTGAAGACAAGATTGGGATGGAACTCCGACAATCTGGTAATAACCACCCTGGCAGAACAATTGCAAGACTGTGGCATTTCGGCACTCACCATTCATGGGCGCACACGGGCACAAATGTACACGGGCAATGCCGATTGGACACTGATAGGCGAGGTGAAAAGAAACCCGCGCATCCATATCCCCATCATCGGCAATGGCGATATCACCACGCCCCAGCAGGCAGCCGATGCCTTTGACACCTATGGAGTGGATGGCGTGATGGTGGGGCGTGCCACCTTTGGCTGTCCGTGGATTTTCCGTGACATTCAAGAGGTGTTGCACCCCGGGAAGGCTCTGCCGCCGCTCTCTTACAACGACAAGATAAACCTGCTGATAGAACAACTGAAAATCAATGTGAATCGCATCGACGAGTACCGTGGCATATTGCACACCCGTCGTCACCTGGCTGCCACCCCTATCTTCAAAGGTATTCCCAACTTTCGCTCCACACGTATTGCCATGCTCCGGGCCACCACGGTAGATGAACTCACAGCCATATTGCAGGGCCTGTATGTAGATGAGCAGTGCAAGGAAGAATAGCAGTACTCACAGCAGTGGCCGTTAGGAATAAACAAAAAAGAGGCAGGAGCGTTCAGCCCCTGCCTCTTTTACTTATTCGTTGGATATACTTTCCGGTTTATCCCCTCTCAATGCCTTGCTCTCAGGCAGCAGTTCCAGTTTGGTTCCAGTGGTAAAGACGCGGGTGCGTCCGTCCAGGTTTTTCTTCACCTCTGGCTGAAACAGCACTCTGATAGTTCTCAGATTCTGTACCAGATTGAACTCTTGCGGACTGTTGGCTGCAATGGTAGAAATGCTCATTTTGAAGGTGCCGAAATGGTCCAGCTTCACACGCTTGGAGTCTTGCAATGCCTGCTTCATGGTCACAACCATCTCGCTGAGTACGGCGAGTATATCTGCACGCTTCACAGTACAGTTGGACTCTATTACATCTGCCATGGCATTGAGGTCCATAGTGTCAAGCATACTGGTGCGGGCAAACCACTTGTTGTAAGCAGATGATTTTTCGTTGTTGTTCTGATAGAGTTTACACATAAGTGCCATAATGTTTTTCCTTTCTTAAATTTAAATGGTTTGTAACTTTGTTGTTTATTCTCTTGTCCTCCGGAAGACAATGCAAAGTTACAATGTCACCCCTACCTTTTGCAAATAGATATATAGTATTGTTGATGTTATTATGCTCTATTTACGTGGTTCCGCTATGGAGCATACTTGTCAGAACGAGGATATCAGATGCAATGCAGCCCATGTCATGGTGGCTGCTGTTTGAGGCTGCGTTGGCTGCTGTTTGAAACAAAAAAAAGAAACTACCTTCACAGGCGGTTTCTTTTTAAAAACTCAGGAAAATGATAAATATAGATTAAAATTTAGTTGTCAGTTACAAAGGTAAGCAATCTTTTTTGAATATGCAAGCACTCTGATTACTTTTGAGCACGCATTTATACTATTTTAATCCAATTTAATTGCAGTTTAAGCATAAATGCCGCATATTGTGTGCTTTTAAAGCATCTCGGGCTTCTCATTACCTTTTCACTGTTTTTAGGTATTTCAGCGTGTTTCAATTAGCCATACCTTTGCACTGGCAAACCAATGGAGTGCAGTTGTGCCGCTATCTGCCCCCCTTTTGTGGTGGGCTGAAGTGGCGGAGAGTATGGATGAAGAAACCTAAATAATGAATAAAACGATGAAAAAGATGATGATGGCGTGTGCGGTGTGCGTGATGGTCACCGCCACGCAAAGCGCTACAGCACAAACTGCGGAAGAACAATCTGCTGTTGAGTGCAGCTCGCAAAAAGAGAACAAACCCAAGAAGGCTCTGAGCATCGGAGGTTACGGAGAGATTGCTTTCTCTCGCAATTTCTACAGCGATCATGTGAGCAGATACAGTCAGCCCGAGCAACATAAAAACGATCCCTCGCACGGGCGCTTCGATGTTCCCCATGCTGTCATCTACCTGGGCTATGACTTTGGCAAGGGGTGGACCTTTGGCACTGAGATAGAGTTTGAACATGGTGGCAGTGGCTCTGCCTATGAGAAAGAAGATGAGGAGGGAGGTGAATGGGAACAAGAGACCGAGAAAGGAGGAGAGGTGGAACTGGAGCAGTTCTGGATACAGAAGTCGTGGTGCAAGGCTGCCAACCTGCGTCTGGGCCATATCGTGGTGCCTGTAGGACTGAACAATGCCCACCACGAACCCACAAACTTCTTTACAGTATATCGACCCGAGGGAGAGAACACCATCATGCCATCCACTTGGCATCAAACGGGTGCCAGCTTCTGGGGAAAGGCCGGCTCGTTCAGGTATGAGGTGCAGTTTCTGGCTGGCCTCAATGCCGACCACTTCACCAACACAGGATGGATAAACAAGGGCAACAGTACTCCACTGGAGTTCGAGGTGGCCAACAAGTACGGTGCGGCTATGCGCATAGACAATTACTCTGTGAGCGGACTACGCATAGGACTGAGCGGATATTATGGCCATTCCATCGGCAACAGTTATCCCAACAATGCCAACGGCGTGGATGCCACCTACAAGGGCAAGGTGGCCATAGGAGCCATCGACTTTACCTACAAAGGGCACAACTGGCTGGTGAGAGGACAAGCCGACTATGGCTATTTGAGCGATGCTGAGCAATTAAAATATGTATATAACCGCCTGAACAGCAAGTCGCCCTACAAACATTCTGCCTATGTAAGCAAAAATGCCTACGCCGTGGGCATAGAGGCTGGTTACGACCTGTTCTCGCAAATTCCTGCCATGCGCCGCATGCAGCGGCAGCTGTATCTCTTCGGCAGATATGAGCAATACAACCCTTATGCGTCTAAAACGGGAGGCACCACCTACGACTATACCGAGGTGAAGCGCATGGCAGTGGGTGTGAACTACTATCCCGTGAAGCAGATAGTGGTGAAGGCAGAGTACTCACACCGTTTTTTGAAGAGTATCTATAACAACGAACCGGCACTCAACGTGGGAATAGCCTACGAGGGATGGTTCTTATAACACAAAGCCTTAATTTTAAACAGTTATGATGAAAACAAAACTATGGATGATGAGCATGGCAGTAATGCTGGGCTGCCTGATGGTATCGTGCTCTGACAGTGACGAGAACAGCAATGATGGTGGCACTGATGAAACGAACATCGATTACACCAACAGAGCGTATGGCAACACCGCCATCGGCAGTTGTGCCACATTGGTCAACGAACTGGTGAAAGCCAATACTACCATCGGTAGTGCGCAACTCTCTGCCGACCAGGAAAACTATCTGCGTGAAACTCTGCGAAACATTGTGAACAACGTGATTGTGCCCACTTATACCCAACTGGGCAACGAGGTGGAGCAGCTGGAGGCTACCCTGCATGGGTTGAACACAAGTACCATTACACAAAACGATGTGAACACTGCCTGCGATCACTTTAAAAAAGCACGACAGTACTGGGAACTGAGCGAGGCTTTCCTGATGGGAGCCGCCAGCGACTTTGATATCGATCCCACTATCGACTCCTGGCCCCTGAACCGTACTCTGTTGCTCAGCTATTTCAAAAACGGCATGTCGCAAGAGGCTCTCGAAGATGCCACTATTCTGGGATTCCATGCCCTCGAGTTCATTCTGTTTCGCAATGGCAACCCCAGACAGGTGAGCGAACTGCAAGGCAACGACACCTACAAAAACTTCACCTCTGTCAGTGGTGCACAGGAACTGGCGTATGCACAAACCATCTGCACCCTGCTGAAGCAGCGCACCTACCAATTGCAGGTGGCATGGGAGGGAGAAACAGCTGCCAACAAGAGTAGAGCCGATGTGGTGAAAGCTGCAAATCTTAGTATCACCACGCCCTACGGACTGTCGTATGGCAGCAATCTTGTCAATGCTGGCATCAGTGGCAGCAAGAGCACCTTCCCCACATTGCAAACAGCCATCGCACAGGTGCTCTCTGATGATGAGGGTAGTTGTGTAGCAATAGCCAATGAGGTGGGCACTGCCAAGATAAGCAATCCCTTCAGTGCCGGAGATATCAGTTATGTGGAGTCTCCCTACAGTTATAACTCCATCACCGACTTCTGTGACAACATCAGGTCGATACGCAACGTGTGGCTGGGCTCCACCGATGGCACCGCTGCCGCCTATAGCATGCACGGCTTCTTTGCCAATGTGGGTCTGCAGAACACCAACACTGCCGTAGAGTCAGCCTATGAACAGGCCATTGGCAGCATTGCCAACATGCCTGCGCCCTTCGTAAAGTATGTGAGCACAATATGGAATCTGGCGTTCGAGGATGATGAAAGCTGGGAGTAAACAATCTGTGCGTGAAATACAAATCACTGAAATAATTACAAGATGAGAAGAAGTACACTATGGATGGCATGTTGCGTCACTGCAACATGCCTCATGGCTTGTTCTGATGATGAGCAGGCAAACCCCTCTTTGGGTTCATTGGTTGAGGTCAATCCCGCCCTGGGACAAGCCAACGAGGTTTTTAGTGCTGAAGAATGGTATCCTGGAGGAGAGCTGGGAACCACCGAGAATGCCAGTTACTCGGCAGCTGCACCTGCCGTGCTGAATGTGGCGGGCATGGAAGAGAGTTTCAACAAGGGCGAAGACTATTTTGAACACCTCTATACCATCACCGAGGCACCACGCAAAGGTCTGGGCCCCTCTTGGACACGTAACAGCTGTATTGCCTGTCATCCCAACTATGGTCATGGCAAGCGTCAAACACAGTACCGTGCCAACATCATGGGCAACGGCTATCTGCTGGTGATATACCATCCACAGGCAGGAGTGGATAGAAACGGAAATGCTTATGCTGCCAACTCCTACATCACCGAGGTAACAGGCATGCCACAGACACAAGCCATGCACCCCTTTAAGGCGCCTGTCGATGAGAATCAGATAAGCATTGAGTGGAAAGAGGTGAGTCAAATGCCGTCAGGACTGCCCATGACCTTTGCCGACGGCGAGCAGTATGCACTCATCTATCCAGAGGTCACCATCCCCGAAACAGCGTTCCACACCGACCCTATACCTAATAACTATGAGGTGCGGTTAGAGTCAACCATCGGTATCTATGGCACCGGACTGCTCGATGCCATCGACCCTGACGAGATGAAGCAGGTGTATCAGGAACAGGCAGCACAAGGAGCCAAGTTGAATCCTGCCATCTGGGACACCGACGCCAACGACTGGGCTGCAAGTGCATGGTACACCCTTGCCGACGGACAGAAGAAAATCAAGAAGTTCACCTATGCCATGACACGTGCCTCGCTGCAGGATGGTGCCGGAGCCAATGCCATCTGGAATATCACTAACGTGACACGCTCCGACCGACACTATCTTTATACCACCAAGGCATGGGCAAAGGCAATGTCGCAAGATGAGGAGGTTATCAACTACATCCTTGCCAATGGCAACGACAAGTCGTCAGTGCTCTATCCCTACTGGGCAAGCACCCGCGAGGAAGTGGCACAAAAGGTGAACACACTGCTGGGACTGAACAGTAACAACGATAAGCAAACCTTTGAACAATACTTCCTGCAGGGTGCTCCCTATAATGGAGAGGAAGAGATGAGCACTAAGGATTACTACGACTTCATGGTGTGGCACAGAGGACTGGCTGTGCCTGCTGCACGCAATCTGGACCTGTCTCTTATACACATCTGACGCTGCCGACGATATGCAGTGTGT
>CALZNR010000099.1 GCA_945827565.1 uncultured Prevotella sp. | reverse complement strand
ACACACTGCATATCGTCGGCAGCGTCAGATGTGTATAAGAGACAGGATATGCTGGTCTGCCTTTTCTGTCTGCACCTTGGCGATATGCCAATCGTCGGGAAAGAATAGAAAAAAGGCATCGGGAGTGGAATCATGAAAGACAGCCTTGGACAGGTCGTAATCATAGTGCATCACATCTGGTTTATACTTGCTGTTGGGTTTGGAACTGTTGTGTTCTATAATTCCAAAACGCTCGGTGCCTCTCACCACGTATTGAAAATCAATGTGATGATAGTGGCTTTCACTGCGACGCTTGGCAAGTGGCCCATTCTCGCTGTCCTCTACACTGACCACCAAAGAGGTACCCTCAATGGGATGCTTTCCTGCGGGAATGGCAAGCAAATCATGGGTAGCCAACCATCGGAACATGGCTTGCCACTGAGCGGTGTTGCGCTGATATTGGGTATAGAACTCACTAAGATTTACAGAGGCATGAGGTGCTGCGGCAGTAAAGCCTTGTCGCCACGTTCCCTTTTTTACCCATTTGGCAGCCTTCTTCTCTGTTTTCTTGTCGGCTGGCGCCTTGGTGTAAACATCCTGTGCAGCAACCTGCAAGAAGAAAAAGACACTGATAACTGCGGTAAAGATTGATTGTAAATATTTCATGCTTATAACGGTTTAATCATGCAGGATAATTGTTGCAAACTTACATTTTTTATCAAATGTTTGCAAACTGTAGGTGTTAAAGAAGGCAAAGGAGCAAAAAAAAAGAGCAGCAAAGGTTCCATTCAGTCTGAGTGCCTCCTTCTGTACTCACGTGGTGACATACCCACGTTTTTTGAGAAGAGACGCGAGAAGTACAAACTATCTTCAATGCCTATTTTGAAGCATATCTGGTTCATCTTCATGTCCGTTTCTCTCAGCAGTTTGCATGCCCACTGCATCTTCAGCTGGTTAAAGTAACTGAGAGGTGTGCTTCCCGTTTGTTTTTTGAACAGGGTGTGGAAACGGGTGGGAGAATAGCCTATGTAATTGATGACTTCCTGAATGGTGACACGACGCTCCACATTCTCTTTCATATAATGAATGGCAGCCTCAACAACATTGACATTTTCTTCTATTTTTTTTGCCTGCCTGAACTGTTTCAGATAGCGCATGGAGGCCAGATAATGGTGCAACAACGAAGAGGCATAGCGCAGACTTTCTATATTTTGGCTCTGCTCCAGCGTATGGAAAATCTCCTCAAAGATGTTATTGCGCTCGCTGACACGCGACACCGTAGAGATATTGATCTCCTGTGGTTTTTGAGCTCCCTCGGCATAGAAATGGGCAAGTTCTCCCTGAAAGTGTATCCAGTAGATAGTCCACTCACTTCCCTGGGCAACACCGTAAGCATGGGGGCAACCAGCAGGAAGTATGAAGAACTGGTTCTTTCGAACGGTGTATTGCTCCTCTCCCACCCTATACCAGCCACTGCCATCCACACAATAGATGAGCACATATTGGTCAATGGCCTGCTGACGACAGCGATAGTGGTTGGTTGCCCTCGGGTAGTAGCCAATATCAGTCAGGTAGAGGTTAGAGACCAATGGGTCGTTCGCCTCCATCTCTACAACCATGGGAGAGAGTACGATGAAGCGTTCGCCTATAAATCCGTCTTTCTTCTTTATCATAGCATTAGGTCAGAGGAGCAGCATTGGTTACCTCTTCAAGTTAACGACGGCAAATGTAAGAAAAATAATCCATATTATTGCAAGAAAAGTCCATATAGTTATAGAAGAAAAGTCCATACCTTTGCAGCAAAACAATCTAAGGAAACAATATGAAAGGAATCAACAAAGGCTTTACTTATTTCATCTGCTTGGTCTCGGCAATGGGCGGTCTGCTCTTTGGCTATGACTGGGTGGTTATTGGCGGTGCCAAACCATTCTACGAGTTGTATTTCAATATCTCTGAGTCGCCATCCTATCAGGGATTAGCCATGTCAATTGCGCTGATTGGCTGTATGATTGGTGCCTGTGGCTGCGGCTGGTTGGCTGACAGAATTGGCAGGAAGAAGTTGCTGGTGGTGTCGGCCGTTATCTTCCTCGTTTCATCCATTCTTACAGGTGCTTTCTCCACCTTCGGTGCTTTTCTCGTGGCCCGCTTCTTCGGAGGCATTGGCATCGGCATTGCATCGGGGCTCTCGCCCATGTACATAGCAGAGGTAGCACCATCACACATTCGTGGCAAACTGGTGAGTTTGAATCAGATGACCATCGTAATAGGTATATTGGCGGCACAGATAGTGAACTGGCAGATAGCCGCTCCTATTCCCGATGGCTTTTCATCTGCCGAGATTGCCGCCTCATGGAATGGGCAGATGGCATGGCGCTGGATGTTTTGGGCAGGTGCCGTACCAGCTGTAATGTTTCTGCTTTTGGTATTCTTCATACCAGAAAGTCCACGCTGGCAGGCACTGGGATTAGCACTCAACGAAAAGGGAAGAATAGATGACAAAGGATGCTCAGTGGCTGTGCAGAAGGCACGTGCCACACTGACAAGGATTGGCGGCACTACTTATGCAGAGAGTGAGCTCAAGGCCATTGCTACGGCAAACACTGATGCACAAGAACAAGCAGGATTGGATACGCTCTTTTCCAAGCCATTTCATAAGGTACTACTGTTGGGCATTGTGATTGCCGTGTTTCAGCAGTGGTGTGGCACGAACGTTATCTTCAACTATGCACAAGAGATATTTCAGTCGGCAGGGTATAGTGTGGGCGATGTGTTGTTCAACATCGTGATAACAGGTGTGGCCAACGTGATATTTACCCTTGTGGCCATATTCACCGTGGATAAGTTGGGGCGCCGTGTCTTGATGCTGATTGGTGCAGCAGGTTTGTGCATCATCTATACCGCACTGGGTTGCTGCTACTACATGCACCTGACAGGATTTGGCATGATTATCCTTGTGTTGATGGCCATTGCCTGCTATGCCATGACACTGGGTCCATGCACGTGGGTTCTCATTTCCGAGCTGTTCCCCAATCGTGTTCGTGCCATTGCCGTTGCCACGTGTACGTTTGCGCTGTGGATGGGGTCCACCACACTGACCTACACCTTCCCTTTGTTAAATAAGGAACTGAACTCTTATGGCACATTTCTGATTTATTCCTTGGTCTGCTGCTGTGGTTTTATGTTCTTCCTGACACGCCTGCCTGAAACCAAGGGTAAGAGCCTTGAACAATTGGGAAAAGATTTGGTAAAGAAGTAAGATGGAGTGCATCCACTACCATCACTGTTCAGCCTAACACGTAAAACATACAGCAATCACACAAAACATACAACAATGTCGGTAAAAGTTTGGAGAGAAATGGTGACCATCCCAACATACGAGGTGGGAAAACCAGAAAAGAATCCAATGTTTTTGGAGAAAAGAGTCTATCAAGGTTCAAGTGGTGTGGTTTATCCCTATCCCGTTATCGAAACCATGAGCAACGAGAAGGTGGATAAGGATTATCTGGCCATTTGGATGGAGAACAAATACATCAAGGTGATGGTGCTGCCCGAACTGGGCGGACGCATACAGATGGCTTATGACAAGATCAAGCAGCGCCACTTTGTTTATTACAACCACGTGATCAAACCCGCCCTTGTGGGACTTGCAGGTCCGTGGATTTCGGGAGGCATCGAATTCAACTGGCCACAGCATCATCGTCCGTCAACCTTTATGCCAGTTGACACCTGTATCGAAGAGAATACAGACGGCTCTATGACCGTATGGGTGAGCGAGATGGAGAAGATGTTTCACCAAAAGGGGATGGCAGGCTTTACACTACACCCCGACTGCGCCTACCTGGAAATCAAGGGAAGACTGTACAATCGTACCGATGTGCCACAGACGTTCCTGTGGTGGGCCAACCCCGCCGTTGAAGTGAACGATGCCTATCAGAGCGTATTTCCACCCGATATCAACGCAGTGTTCGATCATGGCAAGCGAGCCGTGTCCAGCTTTCCCATCGCAACAGGCACCTACTACAAGATGGACTACTCCGCCGGTGTGGACATCTCTAACTACAAGAATATCTTTGTGCCCACCAGCTACATGGGGGTCAACAGCCGCTTCAACTTCGAGGGAGGTTATGAAAACGACACGCAGGCTGGCATGTTGCACGTGGCAAGTCACCACTTTTCGCCAGGCAAGAAGCAGTGGACCTGGGGCAATGGCGACTTTGGACGTGCATGGGATCGCAACCTCACCGACGAGGCGACAGACGCAGAAATGGAACAATGGAATATAGATCGCAAGGGCTTCCGCCCGTATATAGAACTGATGGCTGGCGTTTATACAGAGAATCAGCCCGACTTTGCCTGGCTCATGCCTTACGAAGAGAAGCAGTTTACGCAGTATTTTATGCCCTACAGAGAGCTGGGAGTGGTGAAGGAAGCCTCGAAAGACCTCATCTTCAACATCAACAAGCTGAACAATGGCTTGGTGGAGTTCAAGGTGTTTGCCACCTCAAAACAAGAGGTAATCATCACTCTGTGCAATGACAACGGCACCACCTATTATAATAAGGCGCTGACCATCTGTCCTGAGAAGGTGCTCACAGAAACCGTTGACACCAAGGGAGCACGATGGAATGAGCTGACCTTTGAGATACAGAAAAAATTTAACTACGGCACACGCACCGTACTGCAATGGCATGAGGAGAGCGACGACATACGTCCCATCCCCGACAGTGCAGAGGCTGCGCTGCTACCCGAACAGACCAAAACGAACGAGCAACTCTATCTCACCGGTTTGCACCTGGAACAGTACCGCCATGCCACATGGCACGCCACCGACTACTACGAAGAGGCACTGCGACGTGACCCCAACGACATCCGCTGCCTCAACGCCATGGGACTGTGGTACATCCGAAAGGGGCGCTTTGCCCTTGCTGAAGAATACCTGCGCAAAGCTGTAAAACTGTCGCAGAAGCGTAACCCCAACCCCTACGACGGCGAACCTATCTATAATCTTGCCGTGTCGCTCAAGTATCAAGGCAAACTCTCCGAGGCATACGAACTGTTTTGGAAAGCCTCTTGGAACAAGGGCTGGGCAGATGCCGCATACTTCGAGGCAGCCAAAATAAGCACTGCACAAGGTCGCTACGAGGATGCCCTTGACGAGATAAACCGCAGCATCATCAACAACGGACATAACCATAAGGCGCGCGCCTTGAAAGCCGCCATCCTGCGAAGAAGCGGACAGACAGACAGCGCACTCTCGCTCATCCAAGAGTCGCTGGAGATAGACTTGTTCAACTACGGATGCCGCTACGAGAGATACCTTATTGAGCAAGACGAGACGGTGCTTGCTGAAATGATACAGATGCTACGCAAGAGCGACCAGAACTACGACGAGGTGGCTCTTGACTATCTGGCAGCCGGACTTCGCGAAGAGGCACATAGCATTTGGCAGATAGCCATCAAGGAAGGAGCCGTTACACCCATGACGTATTACTACATGGGACGCTACGAAGAGGCCATGAAAACCGACCTTACTTACTGTTTCCCCAACCGCCCTGAGGCCATCATCGCCCTCGAAGCCGCCAAACGAGCCAACAACAAAGATGCCCACGCACCCTACCTGCTCGGCTGCCTATATTACGCTGCCCGCCAATACGATCTTGCCATGCAAAACTGGCAACTGTCTGTAGATATCAATCCTCAGTTCCCCACCGTGTGGCGCAACCTCGCCCTCGGAACATTCAACAAACAGGGAAAAGAAGAGAAAGCAGTGGAGATGATGGAATGTGCCTTTGCACTCGACGAAAACGATGAACGGGTGTTCATGGAACTTGACCAACTGTACAAGCGACTACATCGACCACACACCGAGCGACCTGTCTCTTATACACATCTCCGAGCCCACGAGACAGGCAGAAATCTC
>CALZNR010000098.1 GCA_945827565.1 uncultured Prevotella sp. | reverse complement strand
GCCTTGCGGAAAAACCCGTTTAATAAATATAATAATGTACGCAATTGTAGAAATTAACGGTCAGCAGTTCAAAGCCGAAGAGGGCAAGAAGCTCTTTGTGCACCACATGAAAGAGGTGGAAGCCGGCAACACTGTTGAGTTCGAGAAGGTGCTGCTCGTGGACAAAGACGGCGCAGTGCAGGTGGGTGCACCTACCGTTAGTGGTGCCAAAGTAGTGTGTGAGGTGGTTAATCCCCTCGTAAAAGGTGACAAGGTTATCGTTTTCAAGATGAAGCGCAGAAAGGACTACCGTAAAAAGAACGGTCATCGCGCACAGTTCACCGAAATTCAAATCAAACAAGTAATCGCTTAAAGTTTAGGAGGACGTAAAGAAATGGCACACAAAAAAGGTGTTGGTAGTTCTAAGAACGGTCGCGAATCAGCTTCGCAGAGATTAGGCGTAAAAATCTGGGGTGGTCAGAAATGTATCGCAGGCAACATCATCGTTCGCCAGCGTGGCACCAAGCACAATCCCGGACTCAATGTTGGTATTGGCAAGGATGACACCTTGTACGCCTTGGTTGACGGTATTGTGAACTTCAAGAAAGGTCGCAACGACAAGAGTGTTGTATCTGTAATTCCTGAAGCACAGGCCTAATTTACATTAAGAGTAATAAAAACAACATAATTTATTCCAAACAAACAACAAGTGCCCCCAAACCTCTTGACAGAGGTTTGGGGCTCTTGCTTTTTAAGGTAGGTTCTATAAATTAGCTTTGATGGGATTTTGTTCTATCTTCGAGCCGATTTATAGAAACCTTTAAAATGAGGCCAAAAGGCTGACAATACCAACAGAGAAAGGCTCTGACAAAAGAAAAAGAAGAAAAATGGCAAAAAACATATCACTTTCGCGCCATTTTAGTAACTTTGCAGCAAATACACCACACCCAGCAACATGCAGCCATGCTCTGCGGCTCACGCTGACGGTGGTGTGATTCTACACCATAAGCAACAATAAAACGAATATAATCATAAAGTAAGAAACATGCTTACACTTAAACTCATCACTGAAGAAACAGAGCGCGTGATACGCGGACTGGAGAAAAAGCACTTCAAGGGTGCTAAAGAGGCTATAGACAAGGTATTGGCAGTAGATAAACAGCGCAGAGAGGCGCAGCAACAAGCCGACAAGACAAAACAAGAAATCAAGCAGTACTCCTCCCAAATAGGCGCCTTGATGAAGCAGGGCAACAAGGAAGAGGCTGAAAAAATAAAAAACTGCGTGGCTGAACTGAAACAAACAGACAAAGCCCTGCAGGAGCAGATGGAAAATGCCGAAAAAGAACTGACCACCCTGCTCTGTGCCATCCCCAACATTCCCTGCGACTTGGTGCCAGAAGGCAAGGATGCTGCAGACAACGTGGTGGTAAAAGAGGGAGGACAGATGGTGGAACTGCCCGAGGATGCGCTGTGTCACTGGGATCTCTGCAAGAAGTTTAACCTCATCGACTTTGACTTGGGAGTAAAGATTACAGGAGCTGGTTTCCCCGTATATATCGGCAAGATGGCACGTTTGCAGCGCGCTTTGGAAGCTTTCTTCCTGGAAGAGGCACGCAAAAGCGGATATCTGGAAATTCAGCCTCCATACGTAGTGAACGAGGCTTCGGGTTACGGCACAGGACAGTTACCCGACAAGGAGGGACAGATGTACCATGCCAACTTAGACAATCTGTATCTGATTCCTACTGCCGAGGTACCTGTAACCAACATCTTCAGAGACGTCATTCTCGATGAGAAGAGCCTGCCTATCAAGCGCTGCGCCTACTCTGCCTGCTTCCGCCGCGAAGCCGGTAGCTATGGAAAAGACGTGCGCGGACTGAACAGACTGCATCAGTTTGACAAGGTGGAAATAGTGCGCATCGACACACCCCAACACTCCTACGAGAGCTTGCAAGAGATGCTAGACCATGTGGAGGGACTGATGCAGAAACTGGAACTGCCCTACCACATTCTGCGCCTCTGCGGTGGCGACATGAGTTTCACTTCTGCCATCTGCTATGACTTTGAAGTGTGGAGTGCAGCACAGAAGAGATGGCTGGAAGTGTCGTCGGTGTCTAACTTTGAGAGCTATCAGGCCAACCGACTGAAGTGCCGCTATCGCAACGCAGAGACAAAGAAGACAGAACTCTGTCACACTCTCAACGGTTCTGCCCTGGCACTTCCACGTATTGTGGCAGCCATCATCGAAAACAACCAAACCCCCGAAGGCATCAGAGTGCCTAAGTGCCTGGTGCCCTACTGCGGATTTGAAATGCTCGACGACAAGAATTTCTAAATGGGAAGCACATCGCAGACAACCAATCTCAGGCACACGCCTGAAAAAATATCATTGCTGTTTGTATGCCTCGGCAATATATGCCGCTCGCCGGCTGCCGAGGGCATCATGCAGCACTTAGTAGATGAAGCGGGACTGACCAACCGCTTCATCATTGACTCCGCAGGTATCGGAGGCTGGCATGTGGGCGACCTGCCCGACAAAAGGATGCGCCGTTGCGGAAAAACCTTCGGATATGATTTTTGCAGCAGAGCACGACAGATACAAGCAGACGACTTCAAGCACTTTGACTACATCATTGTGATGGACAGTGACAACTATCGCCAAGCAAGCAGTATGGCCAGCAGTGATAGCGAAAAGGCAAAAATAAGAATGATGGCAGATTATGCCACTCATCACCCTGCCTATGAATACATTCCCGACCCCTATTATGGCAATGAAAAGGACTTTGAACTTGTCATAGAACTGCTCGAAGATGCCTGCCAGGGACTGCTCCAGCAACTTATTGCCAAGCACTAAGTTCCTTAACACTACTAACCTAATCTCTACAACGCATGAAAAAGTATTTCCTAGCTTTTGTAATGCTCTGCATGGCTGTATGGCTACCAGCGGCAGAGCGCAAGAAAATGAACTTCAATCAGCATTGGCTTCTGAAAATTGGTGACATACAGGATGCACAGGCCAAAAACTACAACGACAGCCAATGGCAACCTGTTACGCTGCCATACGCTTTCAATGGCAATGAAGCCTACCGCAAAGACATCAAAGAGCACACCGACACAGTGGCATGGTACAGAAAACACTTCTGCATTGACCGCATCAAAGGAAAGAAAGTGTTTATAGAGTTTGAGGGTGTGAGACAGGCAGCAGATATTTATCTCAACGGCAAACATGTGGGTTACAGCGAGAATGGAGTCATGGCATGCGGCTTTGACCTTACTCCATATATCACTGAGGGAGAGAATGTTATCGCCGTAAGATGCGACAACAACTGGAAGTATCACTCACGTGTGTCCAACAGCCGATACCAATGGAACGACCGGAATTTCAATGCCAACTACGGTGGCATTCCCAAGAACGTATATCTGCATGTGACCGATCAGGTGTATCAAACCCTGCCGCTCTACAGCAATCTGGGCACCACGGGCACTTACATCTATGCGCAAGATTTTGATATTGCCAACAGGCAAGCCACGATAAACGTGGAGTCGGAAGTAAAAAACGAGACAAGAAAAGACATCACCGTTGCACTGGTGGTGGATATCACTGACGCCTCTGGCACAAAAACAGCGCAGTTCAAGGGTGGCAGCATAACAGTAAAGGCAGGAGAAACAGCCATTGCGAGTGCACAGAAAAGACTGTCTGACCTGCACTTCTGGTCGTGGGGATACGGATACCTGTACAATGTTACCACAAGACTGATGACAGACAAGGGTAAGATGTGCGACGCCGTGACCACCCGCACAGGATTCAGAAAAACGCAATTCGGAGAAGGCAAGATATGGCTGAACAACAGAGTACTGATGGTACATGGCTATGCACAGCGCACCTCAAACGAATGGCCAGGTGTGGGCCTCTCTGTACCTGCATGGCTCAGCGACTACAGCAACAGACTTATGGTGCAGTCGGGCGGCAATCTGGTGAGGTGGATGCACGTAACCCCGTGGAAACAGGATGTGGAATCGTGCGACCGTGTGGGACTGATACAAGCCATGCCCGCAGGCGATGCAGAGAAAGACGTGACAGGACCCAGATGGCAACAGCGAGTTGAACTGATGCGTGACGCCATCATCTACAATCGCAACAACCCCTCTATACTGTTCTACGAAGGGGGCAACGAGAGCATCAGTCGTGAACACATGCTGGAGTTGAAAGCCATCCGCGACAAATACGACCCACACGGAGGCAGGGCCATCGGTTCAAGAGAGATGCTCGACATCAACGAGGCGGAATATGGCGGTGAGATGCTCTATATCAACAAGTCGGGCAAGCACCCCATGTGGGCAATGGAATACTGCCGAGATGAAGGCTTGCGCAAGTATTGGGACGAGTATTCCTACCCCTATCACAAAGAGGGTGACGGACCTCTCTACCGCGGCAAACCTGCACACGACTACAATCACAACATGGATGCCTTTGCTCTGGAGATGGTGCGCAGATGGGAGGAGTACTGGAAGGTACGCCCCGGTGGAGGCAAGCGTTCGTCGGCAGGAGGTGTCAAGATAGTGTTCAGCGACACCAACACACACCACCGCGGAGAGAGCAACTACCGCACCAGCGGTGTTGTTGATGCCATGCGCCTGCCCAAGGATGCCTTTTATGCCCATCAGGTGATGTGGGACGGATGGGTGGAACCCGAAAATCCGCATACCTATATTGTGGGGCACTGGAACTACAATACCGGCACGTGCAAGAACGTATATGTCATTTCCAATGCCGAGGAGGTGGAACTGTTTATCAACAAGAAGAGCATGGGCAAAGGCAAAAGGAGCCACGAGTTCCTTTTCACCTTTGAGAATATCACCTTTCAACCCGGCACCATTGAAGCGGTGGCAAGCAACGGCAGCAGCGACAAGCGCGAAACGGCAGGAGAGCCACATGCCATACGACTCACTCCCATCACCAATCCCGAAGGGATGAAAGCCGACGGTGCCGACATGGCACTGGTAGAGGTGGAAGTGACTGACAAGGAGGGAAGACGCTGTCCGCTGGACGACCGTCTGATACATTTCACCCTGCAAGGAGAGGGACAATGGATAGGAGGAATAGCCATGCACGGACAGGACAACGACAACTTCGTGGGACACACATCACTGCCCGTAGAATGTGGTGTGAACAGAATACTGCTGCGCTCTACCACCCAGGCAGGCAAGATGACACTCAAGGCAGAAGCAGCAGGGGTAGCATCACAAAGCATCACACTTGCCACCCAAGTGCCAGAGGAGAACCCTCTGCCACAATATACCCTGCCTTGCTATCTGCAAAGGGGCGAGACACCCTCTACCCCATCCTACAACAACCGTTTCAGCAGCGTAGAGATAGTGTCTGCAGAGGCTGGAAGCAACGCACAAGACTTACAGGCCTCATACGACGACAATGAACTGTCGGAATGGAAAAGCGACGGAAAGCCCGAAAATGCGTGGGCAACATATCATTTTAACCGTCAAGCCACGGTTAAGAAGATTTCCCTCAAACTCTCGGGATGGCGCACCCTTTACTATCCTCTCGCCGTGTTTGCTGGCAACACCAAGATATGGGAGGGCTATACTCCACCCACTCTTGGCTACGTGCACATTGACATCAAAGAGCCTGTACCCAGCAACAGCATCACCATCAAGATGCAAGGGGCTGCCACTAAGAAGGTAGAAGCAGGCGACACCGCAGAATTAGGAGGAGGAAAGGCAGGAGAGCTCGACCGCATAGCCACTGCCAAAGGAGCAGTGAACCTGCGCATAGTGGAATTGGACATCATGGAATAGAGAACGGAACGTGCACCGATGGGTGCACGTTCCGTTCTTCTTTGTTGTGGAGCTGGAGGGATTCGAACCCTCGTCCAAACACTGTCTCTTATACACATCTGACGCTGCCGACGATATGCAGTGTGTAG
>CALZNR010000097.1 GCA_945827565.1 uncultured Prevotella sp. | reverse complement strand
AGATTTCTGCCTGTCTCGTGGGCTCGGAGATGTGTATAAGAGACAGGATTTATTGAGATGTGTGTCCCATCGAGGAGCTGGAAGCCATGCTCCCCGATGAGACCACTATTTGGATTTAATATCCCTTGTTGCCAATATAGCCATAGCCGTTGTCTCCAAACTCAGCAGCATTGGAAATCTGATCAAGGAAGAGTTTCGGAATGGGGCGACAGTAGTGGATGTCTTCATTGAAGCCCGCAGCAGCCTTCTTGTTGTAATTGTTCAAAGCCTGCTTGAACAAGCCCGAAGCACGGTGACGCTTCAGCACTGCCCAGCGCATGTGTTCTCCACAGAGTTCACGTGCATACTCATCAAGAATTTCTTGTTCGGTGGGGTCTGTAATGGCGGGCACAGTATAGCCTGTGCGGCAAGCACGGTCGCGCAGCGGTTTCAGATACTGTTTGGCACCAGCTGCATTGCCCAGCATCACATTGGCTTCTGCTGCAATAAGATATACCTCAGCAGCACGCATGATATAGATATCACCATTGCGGAAGTCGTATGAGTCACTGCCCAAATGGCGGGTAGCACCATCAAACACCCAATTATACTTAATGAGGCAGGGGAATAACTGATTGGCCTTGATAGCTCCCGATGAAGGAGTAGCACGGTAGAGTGCCTCACTGTAGTTACCATCTGCATCGAAGAGGTCGCTGATGTTCATGCAGAAGTATGCACGACGGTCTTTTCCATCTTTTCCATCAGTAGGAATAGTGGGCTCCTCGTCATCATCATCATCACCATCTGTGATAGGATCGACATAAGTAAGGTCGTTTTTCGACAGATAGATTGAGAAGCGGTCGTCATCCTTATCAAGCGGCATGTCAACCACCAAAGGGTTCTTGGTAGGAAGGATGGTGTTGGGATCGCCTTTCTTGTACACGCCCACTGCCACTATCTGCTCACCACCAGGCTGGCTCACTCTCTTCAAATGAGCATACGGGTTGATGTACTGATCTACATAAGCCTTATTGATGCCATAGCGGCTGCACATGGAAGAGGTGAGTTTGATGCGCTTGCGCACCACGGTAGATACGCCTTCCTCGGTGAACGCACCGAAAGCAGTGAGGAAGGTATTCTCATATCGCTTGTCCCAATCGCCATACACATCAATGGCATGCTTGGTAGGAGCCATCACGCCACCCTGACTGTGTGAACCAAGCAGGATGTTGAGCGATTTCTGTGTGGTATAAATATCCTGCAAGCAGTTGGGGTCAGTACGAGTGTAGCCATACAGATAGCAAGTGGCATTGAAGTAAGAGCCTGCCATGCCTGCATCAACACCTGTGGCATCCAAACCTGCTGCAGTGAACAGCGCCTCCTTATTGTTGCGGTTGTTGGCACAAGCCCAAAGATCAGACACATCAGGATAGAGATACATGCCGTATGCACTGCTGTTGGCTATCAAGTCTTCTGCTACCTCCTTGGCACGCTGCCAGTATGACTTACCATCTTCACTCAGATTTTCACCAGCCCCCTGAGCGTACGCTCTTGCCAGCAGTCCGAGTGCAGTCTTCTTAGTGACACGGGCATAATTGCCTTCAAAGGGCTGCACATCCAAGTCAGCAGCAGCCTCTTTCAAGTCATTAACGATAGACTGATACACCTCTGCCAAGGAGTTTCTCACCGGAGCCTTGTCTATTTCACCCACCATACTGTTACACAACGGAATAGGACCGAAGTAAGTGGCAAGGGTAAGGTGCATGAAGGCACGGATGCACTTGGCCTCTGCAGAGAGCACCCTGATGGTGTTAGCATCTCCGTTTTTCACATTGCCTGCTTCCTGGATCACGCTATTACAGGTGGCGATCACAGAATATGCCTGTTGCCATGTTTTACGAGGCTCTCCACGCTCCACTCCCAAACCAGTGTAATAGAACGTTTCTTTGGAATACTCCGTACCTGCGGGGTTGAGCCAGAGGTCGGTTCCACACTCAGACAGGAACAGGAAGTCGCTCTTGGAATACAGTTCGTGGTACAGGGTGGAATAACACTTTGCCTGCAAGCCCTTCCAAGTGCTAAACGATTCGATGGTAGAAGCTCCAGCAGAGGGGTTGTACTCATCGAGCTCGCATGATGTCAGACCAGTGGCACATACCAATCCGACAGCCATATATATCAGTTGCTTTTTCATATTTCGTTGGTTTGTATTCATTAGATTGTTGCCTTTAGAACGTCATATTCACTCCGAATACCATCTGCTTGGTAAGAGGATAGTCCAGACTTCCTGCCATTTCAGGGTCATAGTCTTTCAGCAGACTGCTCTTTGCCACCACGAATGGGTTGGTGATGGTGCCATAGACACGCAGGCTCTCAATGCCAAGCTTCTTGATAAAGTTCTTTGGCAAGGTATAGCCCAAAGTGATGTTCTTTACTTTGAAGAAAGAACCGTCCACATAGGTAAGTCCAGTCCATCCACTGTACTCATTGAGAGGTTTGGTGGAGTTGATGGCAGGATAGATATGATTCTCATCTCCCGTCTCCGTTGTCCAGTAGTCAAAGTAGGTGGGGAAGTTGCTTGTACCTTGTGGATTGTAGCGTCCCAGCATACCATAGTTGATCATCTGTCCGTAGCGCCAGTAGAGATACACTGACAGGTCGAAGCCTTTGTAGGTAAAGGTGTTCTTGATACCCATAGTCCAATCGGGCTGCTGGTGGCCCAACACCTGCTTTGCCTGTGTGGCATCATAGGGATTGCTTGCGTCATAGCGCACATCAGCACCCTCAGCATTCTTGCCAACATAATATACTGTTCCATCGGCATCTACCTGACGGGTGATATCAGGACAGTCAATCTTCAGATCGCCAGGTGCTGCATTGAAGATGGCTGCTTCTGCTGCCTCAGATGTTTTCCAGGTTCCATTGAGTTTATAGTCGTAGAACGAGTTGATGGGTTCGCCCTCTTTCAATATCTTGTTGCCATTGATATACTGAGTGGTTCCGTCTTCAGCAGCAAACTTAGTCAGTTTCTCACTGCTCTTGGTATAGGTAGCATTGATGGTCCAGCCAAAGTCTCCGTCCTTGCGTGCCACGAAGGGGCGACCAGTGATAGAGAGTTCAAGACCCTTGTTCTGAGACTCACAGATATTGGTGGTCACAGTATATTGCTGACTCGAGTTGAAACCACCGTTGGTTACAGGCACCAGACTGGTCCAAATAATATCCTTGGTCTTGGTGTAGTAATAGTCCATGTTCAGCTCAATGCGTCCGCCCAGGAAAGTAGCATCAAGACCGATGTTGGTGTTGTATGATTTCTCCCAGCCCAATTTGGGATCAACAATTCCCTGAGGATAATTGTATGAAACAAGTGTCTGGTTGCCCAAAATCATATACGACTGCTCGAGCTCTGACTGTGTTTGGTACTCAGAGATGGAAGCGGTACCTGTGATACCCCAACCTGCACGCAACTTCAAGTTGTCGAGCCATCCGCGTGTACTCTTCATGAAACCTTCCTCAGAGATGCGCCATCCCAAAGAGAATGCAGGGAAGGTGTCCCAGCGGTTGCCCTCAGCAAGACGTGAAGAACCATCGTGGCGAACAGAAGCCGAGGCCAAATACTTGCCTTGATAAGAATAGGTGAGGCGACCTACAAAACCCATACCCTTAGACATCTTGTACCATGACTGTACGCTCTGGTTCTGTCCAGCTTCGAGTTTATGCCACAAGTACTCATTGGCGGTAATGGTGTTGGAGGAAGCATAGGTGTATTCACGACGGTTGTGATTCCATGAGGTTACACCTGTAACGGTAAAGTCGTGATCTTCTCCAAGCTTAAAGTTATAGGTCAGAATATTCTCCCACTTGTAGTTGTAGGCATTGGTATTTCCCACCGATGCAGTAACATTGGCATTGGTGCTCACGCCATCGGCAGAGCGGTTGGCATTGTAGTACTGGTATGAGCCAATGCCCTGGAACCTGTTTGCCTTGCTGTAAGAGAGTGCCAAACTGAGACGGCTCTCAAAGGTGAGCCCCTTGATAGGATTGATGCGGATATAGGGGTTCAGATAGATATTGGTATTCTGACTGTTGTTGCGATAATTGTCGTGATTGTTGAGCAACAAACTCACCGTAGAGGCATCGCCAGCAACGGGGAAAGCCTTCACATTGCCCGCATCATCGTAAAGAGAACCGATGGGGCGAGAAATCAAGGCATTTTCCAACTTGGCGTATGCCGCATTCTTATGGGTAAAACTGCCCTGGATGTTGGTACCGATAGTGAGCCAACTGCGAAGGGCATGGTCTATCTTGATATTGGTAGAATAAACTCGGTAGTTGTCATTGACATACTGTCCGTCCTCACCCGAGAAGTTGAGCGACATGTATGCCTTGGTCTTCTCCGTACCTCCGCTCACAGAGAGAGAATAGTTCTGGGTAATACCTGTGCGCAGCAGTTCATCTGCCCAGTCAATATCCTTACCAGCGAGCAAGGCCTGATACACCTCCGAGTTATACACATCCTCATCACTGGTATATTGTCCTGCCTGCTTCTGTGCAGTGCGTGCCAGGTTAAAGAACGATTCTCCATGATACATTTCTGGCACTGTTGACCATCCGTTGATACCGAGGTAGGCATTGAGGCTCACCTTTGCCTTACCCTCTTTTCCGCCTTTGGTGGTAACTATGATCACACCATTGGCTCCCGAAGAACCATATACGGCCGTTGAAGCGGCATCTTTGAGCACCTCTATGCTCTCAATATCATTCGCATTCAGAGTAGAGAGGCTTCCGGGCAGTCCATCCACCAGCACCAGCGGAGCATCATTGCCACCCTCCGATGCAGTGAGCGAACGGGTACCACGCAACTTGATGCTGCTTGCTGCACCAGCCTGACCAGAAGAGCGAGTAATGTCAAGACCTGCCACCTTACCCTGCAGAGACTCTATAGGGTTGGGCAGAGGTGCCGCTGTAATGTCTTCGCTTTTGATGGATGTAATAGCACCTGTCAAGTCGCGTTTCTTCTGTGTGCCATAACCAATAACAACCACCTCGTCAAGACCCGTATTGTCCAGTTCCATCTTCAACTGGTAATTGGTTTTTGAAGCCTTGAAGGTTTGCGTCTTGTATCCAACGAAGGAGATTTCCAAAGTGGCATTTGACTCAGCTTGAATAGAGAACCTACCGTCCATATCGGTGATGGTGCCCTTGCCTGTGCCTTTCACACGCACGGTAACGCCAATCATTGGTTCTCCCATTTCATCAACCACTTGTCCTTTCACTGTACGGCTTTGCTGAACTGCCTGTGCCACAGGGGCTGTAGATGTACTCTCCTCTGCACTTGCCTGAAGCGGCATGCACAGAAGTGCAGTAAGTCCCATTGCCACAGAGGCACGGGTAAAGCGAATGCCGGAATAATGCTTCGCGATTCTTTTCATATTGTTATTGTTGGTTTGTTTTAGGTTCTTTCTCTGCGTAGTATCTTTCTTCAGTCCAAAAGACAAACCGCATGTAAAATGCAACGTGCGCGTGTCATTTACTTGGCGGTTCATCACACCACAACCTCATACTTTGTATGTATATAGGCCACATTTGGTAAAGATGACGTAAATCAAAGGAAGGGGAACCCTGCTGACAGCACGACAAGCGGAGATTATCCCCTACTCTGAGATACACTTTCGGTGCAAATGTATTAAAAATAATCTAAACCTGCTAAATTTTTCCCACTTTTTTAGGTACAAAATCACGATTTATTCGTTCAAGGGCGCGTTTCCTTTCACTAACTCTTCCATTTTTTTGTCCAAACTTTGCAATAAATTCAGGAGGCATTACAACGAGCGAAATCTACCCATATCAGCGCAAGATTATCTCTTTCACTCTACGTAATCCAGTTTCACCACAATCACGCGGATATGCTGGTCTGCCTTTTCTGTCTGCACCTTGGCGATATGCCAATCGTCGG
>CALZNR010000096.1 GCA_945827565.1 uncultured Prevotella sp. | reverse complement strand
ACACACTGCATATCGTCGGCAGCGTCAGATGTGTATAAGAGACAGGTATTAACGACACTGCAACTGTTGAGGTGGCAAATGCTTCTGGTTCGCTGTCGCTGAAAGGACAGGTCAAGGGAAACGGTTTCTTGGTGAAGGACGGTGACGGACAGCTGAATTTCAACTACGGTGGCACCAATATGTTCAATGGTATGAAGGTGCTCAGAGGAGTGGTGGCACAGGGAGCATGGAACTCCACCTTTGGAAAAGCCTCCTCGCCCCTGATACTGGAAGGCGGTGAGGTGCAGCTGATAAAGATGAACGACAGTTCAAGGCGCCCTGTACTCAACCAGTCTGTCCAGGTGCCGCAAGGGGCCAAGGCTGTGATACGTGGTACCACGCGCGGAGCCATCAATGGCAGTGTCAGCGGCAGCGGACAGCTCACTATCGTTTCGGATGGAGTGCGCAACGATATAGGTGCAGACTTCTCAAGGTTTGAGGGCACGCTTGTGGCAGAGGGAGCAAACTTCCGCCTGATGGATGGCGTGAAGGATATGTCGAAACTTACGCTGAAGATGTCAGAGGGTTGTGTGATAGGTCACTACACATCCAATGGCGGAACAGCAAAGGCAGTGACCACTACCGTGGGTGCCCTGTCTGCCACGGCATCTGCATGCACCTTGGGCAATGGCGTTGACACCTATCATATTGGCACCAACAATGCCTCTACCATATACAACGGTGTGTTCAGGGCAGCATCTATCGTAAAGAAAGGCAGTGGCTTCCTTGTGCTGCGCAGTGAAGGATCTACCTCGCCCATACAGGTGGATGAAGGAGAACTGCGTGTGTCGAATATTGTAAGTGCAGCCAGTCTTGCTCCCGTCACTTCAGGCACAGTCACTGTCAATAGCGGTGCCTTGCTTTCCGGAACTGGTTGTGTGTCGTCGGTAGTGGCCAACAAGGGAGCGGTGATTACAGGAGGAATCACACAGCCCGGTGAACTGAAGCTTACTTCATCACTCACCCTCCATGCAGGCAGTACACTGCTCGTGATGTTCTCCAACCAGTCGTACTCCAAGCACAGCAGTTTCAACGTGCAGGGCAGTATCACCCACAGTCAAGACACAGTGCTGTTGCAACTGCCTGCTGGCTATGAACCTGTGGTTGGCGAGGAGTATGTCATCTTTAAGGGAAGTGGAAAGCAGAGTGGAAGTTATATACTGAAAACAGCGTGTGAGGCATATCAGGTGACATGGGACGACAGCCGACTGCTCAGTGACGGCATCATCAAGGTCAGCAAGGTGGTGCCCACAGGCATCAAGACGGTGATGGCATCGCCTGGCAGGGCACATGTGTATTCTGTGGCAGGGGAGATGCTTCGACAGGATGTGCCCGAAGCAGAAGCATTGGAGGGACTGCCCACCGGTGTGTATGTGGTGAATGGAAAGAAAATACATAAGCAATAGAATTTACAGAAGAAATGGAAATAGCAGAATTAGGAGAGTTTGGACTGATAGACCGACTGACCAATGAATTGAAGATAAAGAACACCTCTACCGTGTATGGAGTGGGCGATGACTGCGCTGTGCTGAACTATCCTGACAAGCAGGTGCTGGTGACTACCGACCTGCTGATGGAGGGAGTGCATTTTGACCTGACCTATACCGACCTGCGCAATCTGGGATATAAGTCTGCCATGGTGAACCTCAGTGACGTGTTTGCCATGAATGGCACCCCCAAGCAACTCACCGTAAGCATGGCTGTGAGCAAACGCTTCACGGTGGAAGACATGGAGCAGTTCTACGAAGGACTGCGTGCCGCCTGCGACAAATGGAATGTGGATATTGTGGGAGGCGATACCACCTCTTCGTTCACGGGCTTTGCCATCAGCATCACCTGTATCGGTGAGGCCGACAAGCAGCGCATAGTTTATAGAAATGGTGCAAAAGACACCGACTTGATATGCGTGTCGGGCGACCTTGGTGCAGCCTACATGGGATTGCAACTGCTGGAAAGGGAGAAGTCGGTGTATTATCAGCAGGTGAACGAGGCGAAGAAAAAGGGCGACAGAAAGGCTTTGGAACAACTGAAACACTTCCAGGCAGACTTTGCGGGAAAGGAGTATCTGCTGCAGCGTCAACTCAAGGCAGAGGCGCGTGGCGACATTGTGCAGCGACTGAGAGAAGCCGACATCCTGCCCACGGCGATGATGGATGTGAGCGACGGACTTTCGAGCGAACTGCTGCACATCTGTAAGCAGAGCGGGGTAGGGTGCCGTATCTACGAGAAAAATCTGCCTATAGACTATCAAACGGCAGTGATGGCAGAAGAACTGAATATGAACGTAACCACCTGTGCTCTCAATGGCGGTGAGGACTATGAACTGCTGTTCACCGTTCCCATTGGCGACCATGCCAAGATTGAAGCATTGGAAGATGTGAAACTCATAGGGCATATCACCAGAAAGGAACTGGGCAGCGTGCTCGTGGCACGAGATGGCAATGAGTTTCCTATCACGGCACAGGGCTGGAACCCCTTGAAGAAAGTGGATTAGGAGCACTGAGCGAGTGGTGTTTCTTTGTTAATGCGTGTTAATTTGGTAAGTTTTTTAGGGAAACGTTTGGCTAACTCAATTATTGTTCTTACCTTTGCACCCGCAAACAAGGAAACGCAATGGTGCCATAGCTCAGTTGGTAGAGCAAAGGACTGAAAATCCTTGTGTCCCCGGTTCGATTCCTGGTGGCACCACTCCTCCTTTCATTAGGGAAGTTCTCGCAAGAGGCTTCCTTTTTTTCGTTATAGGGGGTACCTATGAACGGAAAGGTGCGAGCGTGGAATAAAGTTACTAACCAAAACAAAAAACAAATGAAAAGAATCTTATTGTCTGTGATGCTCGCTATGCTCTTTGGAGTGATGGCGCAGGCGGCAGGGAAACGGGAAGCGCAGTATGTACTTCACCATGTGGATGCACCTTTTGCCATGGAACCCATCAAGGAATATGTGTTCCCGGAAAAACGCTTTGTTATCACCAAATATGGCGCAAAGGCAGGAGGAGAATACAACAATGCAAAAGCCATAGCCAAGGCTATACGTGCCTGCAACAAGGCTGGAGGTGGTGTGGTAGTGGTACCTGCCGGCAGATGGTTTACCGGAGCCATCCATTTGATGAGCAATGTGAACCTTCGCTTGGAAGAAGGGGCTGTGCTTGAGTTTTCTGACAATGCTGCCGACTATCTGCCTGCTGTGCAGACCTCATGGGAGGGCTTGGAGTGCTTCAACTACTCGCCTTTGGTTTATGCCTTCAACTGCGAGAACGTGGCCATCACGGGTTCTGGAAAACTACAGCCGCGCATCAAAGGCTGGACACCATGGTTCAAACGACCCAAGGAGCATCTCGAAGGTTCAAAGTTACTCTATACATGGGGTTCTACCGATGTGCCTGTGGAACAGCGACAGATGGCTGTGGGTGCGTACAACATGCGTCCGCACCTGATTCATTTCAATCGCTGTCGCAACATCCTGCTTGACGGCTTCCACATCAATGGCTCTCCTTTCTGGACCATCCATCTCTTTCTGTGCGATGGAGGCATTGCCCGCAATCTCAATGTCTATGCACACAATCACAACAATGATGGAATAGACCTGGAGATGACACGCAATGTGCTGGTAGAGAACTGTCGTTTTGATCAGGGCGATGATGCTGTGGTGATAAAATCGGGTAGAAACAGAGATGCCTGGAGACTCAACCAGCCTACGGAGAATGTGGTGATACGCCACTGTGAGATTGTGAAAGGACACTGTCTGCTGGGCATCGGAAGTGAGATGAGCGGAGGTGTGAGAAACATACTGATGGAACATTGCGAGGCCACCGACAGCGTGTTTCGCATGATGTATCTGAAGACCAATCACCGTCGTGGCGGTTTCCTACACCATATATATATGCGCACTGCAAGGGCACCTGTGCCGGACGCATGTTTGAGATAGACACCGATGTGCTCTATCAGTGGAAGAAGTTGGTGCCCACCTACGAGACACGCATCACCTCTATCCACGACATATATATGGAAAACTGTGAGATAAAGCGTACAGATGCAATCTGTGAAATCAAGGGTGATGCCCGCAATCCTGTGCACGATATCTATTTGAACAATTTGAAGATAGGGCGCGTGAATAAGTTCCTCAATGCCGTTACCAATGCCTTTAATGTGGTGGCAGAGCATATAGATTATCCTGCGTTTGGCAAGTGAGAATACCTCTGGCTGTTGGGGGCTTCCATGCTCCCAATGAGCCGTGGCTCCATCGCAGGTGAGAAGTTGACAAAAAAAGAAAGAGAGTGTGACACACTCTCTTTCTTTTTTTGAAGTAGGGACGATCGGGCTCGAACCGATGACCTCTGCAATGTGACTGCAGCGCTCTAAACCAACTGGGCTACGCCCCTATGCTTCTTGATTGCGGATGCAAAAGTACAAAGACTTTGCGAAACTGCCAAAGATTTTCATCTTTTTTTGTGGTGTGCTTTGTCGATTTCTTTTTTGCTCCTTCTCTTGTTTTTGTTTCCTGACAGGCTGTGGGCTCTCCTGTCTTCTTACAGAGGCTGGCTACATCTTGTCAAATCCCTCGCCAAATACACCGTGGCAGAAGGTTTGGGAGATGAGGGCGTAGGGGTCTATCGCCTTCACACTATTAAATAGCTCTTGCGACTCGTACTTGCGTGCCAGCACCATCAGTATCTTTACCCCCTCTTTGGAATACCATCCCTTGCCCTCGATGAGTGTAACACCGCGGTCCATCTTATGGTTGATGGTATCGGCTATCTTCTCGTATTCCTTGGAAATGATGAAGAATTGCACTGTTTGTCGGGTTCCGTTGATCACGTAGTCGCACAGATAACTGGCAATGATGGTAAATGCCACACCGTACACAATCGTCTCAGTGCTGTGGAAAAGCAGGTAAGAAGAGGAGATGATGCTGATGTCGATAAACTGCATTGCCCTGCCAAAGCCCACACGGAAGTACTTGTTGAGAAGGGCAATGATGATGTCGGTGCCTCCTGTTGAACCGTTGTGACTGAACACAATACCCAGCCCGGCTCCTCCCAAGGCAGCCCCTATCAACACGTGCATAAACTTGTCTTCGCCAGCGGTAATCAGCGGGTATTGCTGAAATATGGGTTGTAGCGCACTCACCATGAGCGACATGATGGTGACACCAATGATGGTGCGGATGGTAAACTGCTTGCTGATGCCCTTGAAGGCAATGATCAGCAGGGCAGCGTTGAGTATCCACATGGTGGCTCCGGGTGGGATGGACAGGGCATAGTAGCCCAAGGCAGAGATACCTGCCACACCTCCCATCACCACCTTTTCGGGCAGGATAAAGGCGGTGTAGCCAAAGGAGTAGAGCAATATGCCAAAAGCAATAAAGAACAAATCTTTGGCTTGACTACGTATCTTCTGTTCGTTGGTGACAATGGCGTGTTGCATGTTTCTTTGAGTTATATTGATGCAAAGTTAATGAATAAAATCTGAATAAAGAATACATCCGCGCGTTTCTCGTAAAAAATGGTGTAAAATGTTTTGCCATTTCAGCATTATGCGCTACCTTTGCAAGGTAGGATAGAGGGGTGCCCAAGCGGTTGCCGAGGCTGAGATTATACCCGTAACACCTGATGCGGATAATGCCGCCGTAGGGACTGTCAACGCTATTTTCCTCCTTGCTGCCTTTCGCACTTCCGCTGTTCTATCGGTACACGATGAGAATGTTAAGCATACAGAACAAGGAGACATAACGATTGAAGAAATATGGAAAAACTAACGATTGCGGGTAAGGTATTCAACTCGCGCTTGTTTTTGGGTACTGGCAAGTTCAGTTCCAATCAGGTGATGGCCGACGCCATTGCCGCTTCTGCCACCGAGATGGTGACCATGGCGATGAAACGCATAGACATGAACGACGGTGAAGACGATATGTTGGCACACATAGCCAAGCCCGGCATACAACCTGTCTCTTATACACATCTCCGAGCCCACGAGACAGGCAGAAATC
>CALZNR010000095.1 GCA_945827565.1 uncultured Prevotella sp. | reverse complement strand
GAAATAAACTATGGCAAAGAAAGTAGTTGCTACCCTTCGTGATGGCTCTAAAGACGGACGTGCATACACCAAGGTGATCAAGATGGTGAAGAGCCCCAAGACTGGAGCTTACGTCTTTGATGAGCGTATGGTTCCTAATGATGATGTTAAAGAGTTCTTCAAGAACTAATCTCTGTCATTTCCAAAGGAATATCTTTTTTGGCGACAAAGGTAGCCGAAAATGTGCAAAGCATATAAGATTTAACGTTTTATAATCATTGACAAAAGGCTGCATGAGACATGCGGCCTTTTGTTTTAAAAAATCATAAGAATCTGAAGCATGGGATTGTTTGGCTTGTTTAATAAGAGTAAGAAGGAAACGCTTGACAAAGGATTGGAAAAGACAAAAACAAGTGTTTTCGATAAACTTGCAAGGGCTATTGCTGGAAAAAGCAAGGTAGATGACGATGTGCTTGATAATCTTGAAGAAGTGCTTATCACCAGTGACGTGGGTGTTGAAACTACACTGAAGATTATTGAGCGCATAGAGGCACGTGTGGCGCGCGACAAATATGTCGGCACCTCAGAACTTAACATGATTCTGCGTGATGAGATAGCTGCGCTTCTTGCTGAAAACAATTCCCTGGACAATGATAGTTGGGATTTGCCAAAAAGTGAAAACCCATACGTAATCCTTGTTGTGGGCGTGAATGGTGTTGGCAAAACTACAACTATCGGCAAGCTTGCCTATCAATTCAAACAGGCAGGGAAGAAGGTTTATCTTGGTGCGGCTGATACGTTCAGGGCTGCTGCAGTGGAGCAGTTGTGCATCTGGGGAGAGCGTGTTGGCGTGCCTGTCATCAAGCAGCAGATGGGCAGTGACCCCGCTTCTGTTGCGTTTGACACATTGAGCAGTGCCAAGGCCAATCATGCAGACGTTGTGCTGATTGATACTGCTGGTCGTTTGCATAATAAGGTTGGCTTGATGAACGAGTTGAAGAAGATTAAGGATGTGATGAAGAAAGTGTATTCTGAAGCGCCTAACGAAGTGATGCTGGTGCTGGATGGAAGCACTGGACAGAATGCCTTTGAACAAGCCAAGCAGTTTTCTGCGGTAACCCAAATCACCTCGTTGGCAATCACCAAACTGGACGGAACTGCCAAGGGCGGGGTGGTTATAGGTATTAGCGATCAGTTGAAAGTGCCCGTCAAGTATATCGGCTTGGGTGAAGGTATGGATGATCTGCAATTATTTAACAAAAAACACTTTGTTGATTCTTTGTTCGATAAGTAATGAATAGCGTTGATGTCATAACACTTGGATGCTCCAAAAATCTTGTGGATAGCGAAACATTGATAACGTTGTTTGAAAACAACGGCTATCGATGCACTCATGATAGTGATAATCCGCAAGGCGAAATTGTGGTAATCAACACATGTGGGTTTATTCAGGATGCAAAGGAAGAGAGCATTGAAACCATTCTGCAGTTTGCCCAAGCCAAAGAAGAGGGCAGAATCAAGAAGCTGTTTGTTATGGGGTGTTTGTCTCAGCGCTACAAAAAAGAATTGGAAGAAGAAATCCCTCAGGTAGATAAGTATTATGGCAAGTTTGATTACAAGCAACTGCTCAAGGATTTGAAGGAATCCAACAGTGTGTCAGGTTGCTGTAGTCGCCACATCACCACCCCCAAGCACTATGCTTATGTCAAGATCAGCGAAGGATGCAACAGGCATTGCGCTTATTGTGCCATTCCGCTGATAACGGGAAAGCATGTCAGTCGTCCTCAAGAAGAAATTATAGAAGAAGTAAAAGGTTTGGTGAAATCGGGAACCACAGAGTTCCAGATTATTGCTCAGGAGTTGACATATTATGGCGTGGATATTGATGGGAAGCAGCACATTGCAGAACTGATAGAACAGCTGGCGGATATTCCTGGAGTACAATGGATTCGCCTGCACTATGCCTACCCAGCTCATTTTCCTTTCAACTTGCTTCGTGTTATCCGTGAAAAGGAAAACGTGTGCAAGTATTTAGACATTGCTCTCCAGCACATCTCCGACAATATGCTTACTCGTATGGAGCGCCATGTGAGCAAGTCTGAAACGTACGACCTTGTGGAGCGCATACGAAAAGAAGTTCCAGGCATCCATCTGCGCACCACTTTGATGGTGGGCTTTCCTGGTGAGACGGAAGATGATTTTGAAGAACTCATGGATTTTGTAAAGTGGGCTAAGTTTGAGCGTATGGGTGCTTTTGCCTATTCAGAGGAAGAGGGAACTCCTTCTGCATGCAAGTACGTTGATGATGTTCCTCAAGATGTCAAAGACGCCCGTCTGTCTCGCCTGATGCGCCTGCAACAGGGTATAAGTACTGAGATTCAAGCCCGCAAGGTGGGCAGTGTGATGAAAGTGGTTATCGACCGGGTAGAGGGCGACTATTATGTGGGACGCACCCAGTATTGTTCTCCCGAAGTAGATCCAGAGGTGCTTGTTCCTGTGTCCTCTGTCAGGGGAGGGACTTTGAAAATAGGTGCCTATTACAATATGAAGATTACCGATTCTGATGAATTTGATGTATATGCCCAACCTGCTGAGTAGGTTGCTTGTAACAAATACTTAATTCTAACAAATACCGTGAATAACAAAGAGTTTATTTCCGCATTGTCGCGTATGCAGCATTGCTCGTTGGCAGACACACAGCACATGGTGAACAGTGTGCTTAATGCCATGAGTGATTCTTTCCAGAGAGGGGATAGTTTGAACATACCGGGGTTTGGTATTTTTGAGGTTAAGAAAAAACTCGAACGGGTCATCTTCAATCCCGGCACTCAGCAGCGTATGCTCGTACCTCCTAAGTTGGTGTTGGGCTTTAAACCCAGTTTGGCATGGAAAACTAAGGTGAAAAAAGCGCAATAATATATTCGTATGGAAAAGTTGACAATCAATCACATTGCTTCTGTCTTGGTTGAGAAATACGGCATTGCTCCAAAGGATGCAGAGCAGTTTGTTGCAGCCATGTTTGATGTTATCCAAGACGGGGTGGAAAACGACAAGCAGGTAAAAGTGCGAGGATTGGGCACATTCAAACTTGTGGATGTGGAACCCAGAGAAAGCGTAAATGTAAACACAGGAGAACGGGTGCTCATCAAAGGACATTCTAAAATATCTTTCATTCCCGACACCTCCATGAAGGAGATGGTAAACAAACCGTTTTCGCAATTCGAGACAGTGATTCTTAATGAGGGTGTAGATTTTGCTGAACCCGTTGCTGAAGCTACAGAACCTGTTGAAGAGACTGCTGAGCCTGTTGACATTCCTGAACCCGTCAGTGAGCAAGCACCTGTTGCTGCTACAGAACAAGTCAGTGAGCCAGTGACGGTGCAGTCTAACACAGAGGCGAAGGCTACTGAGGAGAAAATTGCTGAGAAGGTAGTCGCAGAGGAGAACGTAGCCGAGGGGAATGAAACGGCTAAGGAGAACGAATCTACTGCGGAAATACCTGTAGAAAATACACCTATGGAGGAAGAGATAGGAAGTGATAAGAAATTGGATTTCAAAGAATTGCAATCAACTGTTCAAGAAGAGGATGCTTGCATTGAGGAGCAGGATGCAGTGGAAGAAGAGAAGGAAAACCAAAAGAAATCAGGTGTGCTCTGGTGGGTAATACTGGTAGTGTTATTGATTGGTGGCTCAGGATATTTTGGGTATTGGTTGGCATCTTTAAGTCATACACCCTCTATGAAAGAGGAGATAGTTCTGGAACCTGAGTCAGTTCCTGTGGAGAGTTCTCAAGAGAAGGCTGTTGTAGAGAAACCTGCTGCTGCGACATCCCAAAAGGAACAACAGGCAGCCCAGGATACGGTCAAAGCTGTTGCACCGGCCCAATCTGGCACCAGCACTGCTGCAAACGTTCCTGCAGAGAGCGCATTGCAGAAAACAGCTGCAAAATATGATGCTCTTGACACCCGTGTTGGCACTGGTGCCTATTGCATAGTGGGCGAGGAAACCACGGTGAAGGTCAAGGCAGGAGAAACAATGAAGATTATTTCTAAACGTGCCTTGGGACCGGGGATGGAGTGCTATGTCGAGGTATTTAATAACCTGCCTGCCAATCCTGAACTGAAAGAAGGACAAACCATCAAGATACCCAAGGTGGAATTGAGAAAACGTGTATTCAAAAAAAATAAGGGCAATGAATAAGATTATAGTTACAAGTGTTGTCTTCGTATGGGCATTTCTTGCTCTCTCTTGCTCCAGAATAGAACTGGATGAAGAAGAAAATGTGTCTCAAACTCAATCTTCCACAAGTTCTTCCAAGCAGCCTAAGACTACGCTGAAGGTAAAGTTTTTGGCATCTGAGACAGAGGAGGGTGAAACAACTGCCATCAGCTATCCTGTCAATGTATATGTGTTCAACGCACAGGGAGAATGTGTGTCGTTGCAGGTGCTTACTTCCATTTCTTCATCATTGTCTGTCAAACTGCCCGTGGGCACTTACGACATCTGTGCTATTGGTGGAGCGGATGAGGCGGTATATGAATTGCCAACTAAGGAGAATGCCACTAAGGAGAGTGTGCTTGTTTTGCGATCAGACAGGCATAATGACTTGATGACTGCAACCTCCTTGGTTACGCTGGTTGATGGAGAAACCCAAAACCTTGTTTTGGAGTTGACGCGTCGTGTAATGATGTTGCAGCACATATCTATTAACAATGTGCCCAGTGAGGTTACTGCTGTTTCGGTGGTACTCTCTTCACTCTATCAAACTGTAAGTCTGCAGGGAGATGTGACTGGAGAAGTACCTTTTGAATGTGTATTGCAAAATGAGGAAGGTACCGCAACATGGAAAAATACGGAGAGCATTTTTCTATTGCCTGCCACGGTATCCCCGATGCAGTTGAAGATTGTATTTACACTTAGTGACGGAGAGAAAGAGAGTTTTGTGTACAACGCAACAAACCAGTTTGTGGCTAATTACAAGATAAACATCAATGCCACCTACAGTTCGCAGGAAGGACTGTTGGAGGGCATTATGCAAGGCACTTCATGGGATGGCGAGAAGAACATAGAGTTTACTTTTAATAGTTCTGGTAGTGGCTCTGGTGGAGGTAATACCGGTGAAAATCCAGAGGTGATAAATGGCGATGTGCCAGTTGCGGGCACCATGTACAATGATGATTATGTGATGAGTGTTACCAGTTATAGTGCAAACTCCTCAACTGTGGTATTGATGTCGGGAATGGATAAAGACGGTGCCATTGGAGTGGATCATATTAGTGATAAGGATTATATCCTCTCGCAGTTGCAGAGCATTTGTTCTCCGGCTTATACAGGTTGGCGTTTGCCTACGTACACCGAAGCACTGTATATAAAAAATCATGTGGTGGAACTAAATCGGGTTATTAATGAGAAGCCCAGTGACACTAAAAGAGCGATAAACGGGCAAAAACATAAGTACTTGCTATTTGCTGACGAAAACGGTGATTTGTCTGCATTGTCGTTTGACGAAAGTAACGATGCAATATACGCAGGCCAAGGACTTGAGAGAATTGTATTGGTAAATTCGTATTTGCGTGGAATCGTTTCTGTTACGTTCAACAAGTGAGCCGCAAGGCTACGAGAGACTTTTGTGTGTGTCATAGGCAACTCTGGGGGCACATTTTTGAGCTTTAGCAGACAGCAATAGTTGCTATTCTTATAAACATATTGACGGGGGGGAGTTTCAGCGATTTATGACACGCCCCCTCTGTTATAGTTGTGATAGATGAAATGCTTTTGAAGGCAGTGACGGAAATGTGAAAGAACCTTTAAGTTAGAGATTTTTTCCTGACTTCGTCATTGCGTCACCCAGAAATCTCCATCAAATAGTTTAGCTATTTTTTGATGTCTTGCCATCAGCATGGTTTGGGTATAAACCTCCTTGTTCAGAGGTAGCTTATTTCTTTTTAAATACAAGCCGGAAAGGCTGCGATATTTACAACAAAAGAGCCTGCTGTGTCTAATTGGCCTGCATCAAACATACCGACTCCAATTGAAATAGCTTCGTTTTCATCATCTGCATTAA
>CALZNR010000094.1 GCA_945827565.1 uncultured Prevotella sp. | reverse complement strand
TACACACTGCATATCGTCGGCAGCGTCAGATGTGTATAAGAGACAGGCTTTGACACACTGAAACTGAACAATGCCCAGCTCGCCTATCCCAATACTCTCTATCCAGTGAAGGCTGGCAAAACGGTGTATATCGCCTTGGGCGGCAGCACATACGGCGCTACAAGCCTCAACCTGAAACTCACCGCCACACTCGTGGACAATGTGACAGGAATTGGCAAGGGTGCCACCGCCGAAGACCCTGTGGTGCTGGAAGACGAGAAGACTGCCTATGTGGGTCCTGTATATGCCACCTCGGGCAGTTACAACATGTTTACCTATTATGCCACCTACACTGCCACCAAGGCAGGCGTGCTCAACCTGCTGTCGTCGTCTTACGTGCAGCAGGCAGAATTCAACGGGTCTTCCGCATCCTTTGAATATACCGCCAATGGCTATCAAATGAAGCAGGCAGTGGCTGCCGGTGAAACCTATACCCTGAAACTGACGAACTACACCCCCATCTATCTCTCAAACGTAAGTGTGGAAACAGCCACCGAGGGCTCTCTCGACATGCCCTTCGAACTGAAAGCGGGCAGCAACAAGGTGCCCGCAGGCTTTGGCGACTATTACTACACCTACAAGGCCTCTGTACCCGGCTACGTGACACTGAGCAGCAGCGAAACACTGACTGGCGGCAACGTAAAGGTGTTCAATGGCAAGAGCAACGTGAACTACAACAACTACTTTGCACAGTCGGAAAAGGGTAGCTTCAACGTAAGTTTTGAGGTCACCAGCACCTCTGACACCTATTATATATTGGTGAGCAAGGTAACCTCTACCGACGAGGAGCAGACCATAGAGGTGAGCGAGAACAGCTACAACCCCGGTGAACAGGAAGAGAATCCTGTGAACGTGACAATGAGCGATGCCGGCACCGCCGTGACCAGCACCACCGCCACCACCTTCTATTGGAACATCACCATACCCGCAGGCAAAACGGGCTATCTCACCGCAGCACCCGCCACCACATTTGCCAACAGCAACTCCAAGATGAACATCTATCCCAAGGGACAGGCCTACTATGCAGCTTCGAGCAACACCAAGGTGAAGTATCTGCTGGCTGCAAGCACCACAGACACTGAATATACTCTGCGCTTAGACAATGCCGAGGGTAAGGCAGTGACACTCAACGTGGAGATTGAAGCAGTGAAGGCAGGCGATGAGATAACCAATCCCATCGTGGCTGTGCAGGGCAACAACACCCTGGATGCCAGCGACACCCGCTACTACATCTACACCATGAAGAGCACTGGCAAACTGGTGATTACTGGAACAGCCGACATGACCATCACCTTCCCCAAGAGCACCAACAGCTACGACGGAAATCACACCAACTTCAAGAGCGGTGTGGATAACATTATCCACGGAGAAGCCGGACAGAGTTACTTTATCCGTGTGGACGGCGGCAAGAAGGATGACGTGTTTGTGCTGGCAGAGAAAGCCTTTGAGCAGGGCGAGACCAAAGAGCTGGCCATCGCCGTGGAAGGCAGCACCTTTGACCTTGCAAAACAATCGCTGACCAACCTGTGGATAAAATACAACGTGAAGAACACAGGCAAACTGAAAGTGAGCAGCTCGCTGATATACAACTATCTGGCTTCCATCCAGTACTGCATCAACAACGGCTACATGCAGAACCTTGCGCCCGAATACAACGACAACATCATCAACTACTCCTACCGCTTTGACGTGACAGCCGGCGACGCCGTGTATGTAAACATCACAGGATTTGCCGAGACCAGCGACGCCAACGTGACTTTTGAAGAGAGCGAGGCTGGCGAAGGAGAATCTGCAGCTACCGCCATAGACCTGAGCGACAAGAAGAAACACGCCATCGTGGAAGGCACCTCTGCACAGCCCGTATGGGTGAAGATGAACCTGAAAGCAGGCACCACCACCATCAAGAGCAGCAGCTACTTCGGCGGCAACATGTATCAAGGACTGGAAAACGCACAGCAACTTGCAACCTGGCTGTATGTCTATGGCAGCAACTACGGTCCGGCACCCGACTACACTCCACTCAATGAATATACCGCCACCATCGACGTCACCGAAGCCGGCACCTACTACTATGCCATCAGCAACAACTACGGCGGTGGAGAGATATACATCGAGGGAACCAATGTAGATACAAGCATCAACACCATTGGCACCGACAGCAACATGCAGCTCACAGGCAATGTGATGCAACTCACCGGCAATAGCTCTGCCGAGGTGTATAGCCTGACAGGTATGCGCACTGCCACTGTGAAACAGAACGGCACCGCCGTGCTGAGCAAGGGCATCCACCTGATAAAGACCAACGGCAAGACCTATAAGGTGATGGTGAAATGATGTGAAGGCAACCTATGCCCACAGAAAGTTAAACTGAACAATGACCTACACAGCACTGCATAGCATGTAATTGGAGGGGATTGTATCGAAGAGGCTGTCTTCTGATACAATCCCTTTTTGACATAGTAAACAGAACAAGGGCATCCAAAGCCCATCTATAATCAAAACAAAAGAAAGAAATGAGAAGTGTGAAACAACTCGCCTTGGCACTGCTGATAAGCTTCGCCTCTGTGCAGCAGGCAGCAGCCATCAAGGCCTACCCACACCCTGTAAAGGTGATGCAACCCGATGGCACCACGCTGATGGTGAGAATACATGGCGATGAAGCCTCCCACTACACCAGTACGCTCGACGGCTATATGCTGGCAAAAGACAAGGAGGGATTCTTCTGCTACGTGGACTATAATTTCACCACGGGCAAGAAGACCATCACCTCGCAGCGCGCACATAACCTGAAGGAGCGAAGCGCACAGGAAAAAAGCGTAACGGCATTGCTGAAGACGGCAAGCGCCATACAGCAAGACTACATAGGAAGGCATGGCAAACAGCCAAAACAGCCTGCCACACTGCTCAACAAGAACCTTGTGAGCGGCAAGATGAAGGCAGCCAAACTGGGCAACGGCAACGAGAGCCAGTATCTGGTGGTGCTGGTGAACTTTGCCGACAGCACCTTCAAATTTCAGAACAAGGACTTCGACGCATGGCTCAACGAGGTGGGCTACAGCGAGAACGGGGGCACAGGAAGCGTGAAAGACTACTACACCGACAACTCCATGGGAGCCTACGTGCCCAACTTCCACGTGGTGGGACCCTACAACCTGGCACACGAAACAGCCTACTATGCCGCCAACGACAACTCGGGCAGCGACCAAGACCCACGCTCTATGGTGAAAGAGGCATGCCTGCTGGCCAAACAGAACAACCCCGACATGGACTTCAGCCAGTTTGACAACGACGGCGACGGACTGATGGACAACTGCTATATTATCTATGCCGGCTACAGCGAGGCTTCCACTGGCAACGATGACGACATGTGGCCACACAGCTGGTACATGGGCGACGAAAAATTCCAGATAGACGGTATCACCATCAATAACTACTCATGCTCTGCCGAACTGGTGGGCTCCTACCTGCAATACCCCACACCCACCATGGATGGCATAGGCACCTTTGCACATGAGTTTGGACATGTGCTGGGACTGAAAGACATGTACGACACCGACAACTACGTGGGGGGCTACGGCATTGATCCCGGCAGTTACAGCATGTACGCATCGGGCAGCTACAACAACGGCAGCCGCACCCCACCCTATCTCATGGCATTTGAGCGTGTGCAGATGGGATGGCTCTCTGCAGGCAACGGACTGAAACAACTAAAAGAAGCAGAAGATGTGACACTCGACTACCTGGGCAAAAACGAGGCATGCTATATTGACTGTCAGCCCGAACGCGAGGCTGGCACTGGCTGCGAATGGTTTATTCTGGAAAACCGACAGCAACGAGGATGGGACAAGTATATCCCCTCGCACGGACTGATGATTACACACTACGATTACACCGCAGAGATGCAGGAAAAATACTGGAGTGTGAACGGACCTAACAACAATGCCAAGCACCGCTGCATGCATATCGTGCCTGCCGATGGCTCTGACGACAATACCTCACGCGAAGGAGATACCTATCCAGGCAGCAGTGCCAACACAGAGTTTACCGACTACTCTACCCCCAGCGCACTGAACTGGGCGGGCAAAAATACCAATGTGCCCATCACCAATATTCAGGAAACACTGGGCAAGATAAAGTTTCAGGTGGCTGGCGGCAGCACCGTATGGGATGTGGTGAAGACCCAAGCACCTGATGACATAAGAGACACCTCTGCCGTGTTCTACGCCTCACTCGATGTGAAAACCACACAAGTGACCGAGGCTGGCTTCTGCTGGGGACTGCAACAGGAACCCACTATATCGGGCAAGCATCAGGCTGTGGACAACACCAAGCAGATGACACTGAAGGTGACCGACCTGACACCGGGAGCCAACTACAACGTGAGGGCATACGCACGCACCGCAGAAGGCAAGGTGATATACGGCTCGTCCGTGCCCTTTGCCACAGAATGTGCCATGGCAACAGCACCCTACAACTGGAACTTCGACTCATGGACCAACAACCACCCCGACTGCTGGGAGGTGGTGGATGCCAACAAGGACGGCTATACCTGGGACTTTGACAAAGATGCCGGCGCCGCCGTCTATTCGGGCGATTACTACAACAACGCCGAAGACTGGCTCATCTGCAAAACACGCATGAAGGTGCCCGAACGTGGCGTGCTCTACTTCCTCAGAGGCATCGCCGACGCAGGCTACATGGAGAATTTGGATGTGTATGTATCTACCAAATCGAGCAAAATAGACGACTTTGTGCTGTACAAACGCTTCTCACTGGCCGACTACAACTACGAGGCCATCTTTGAAGAGGTGGATCTGAGTGAGTTTGCAGGCAAAGAGATATACATCGCACTGCAATGCAGTTCAGAGAAAAACAACGCATCGCTGTGGCTGTGGAACGTGATGCTGATGAACAAACTGGAAACACCCAGGATGACCAAGTTTACACAGGCACAGCCCGACGTGCTCTATGCTGAATGGACACCTGTGGAGGGAGCCCAAGCCTACTGGCTCTGCTTTGCCAAGGAAACAGAGGAGCGCAACCTGTACGGACACTTTGTGCCACTGCAGATGTACGAACGCATTGAGGGCGACGTGGAGGTGAACGCAGGCAGTATCAACTTCATGGGTTCGGGCAGTGTGACCCTAAGCACCGTAGAGGAGGGACTGATAGACATGAACTTCATGGTAACCTCTTCGGGCCCCTTCGGCAAGTCGGAACTGACCATCGAGGGCACTACCGACGGGGAGAGATGGAGCATCGTGGGACCAAAAATCACCGTCAACACCTACGACGCCGAGGGAACCCAATACGACTGGAAGCCCTATATCGAAAACAAAGGCTACAAGAAGATGCGCTTCACCATGAACAACGGAGGGCGCAACGCCAAGATAGGCTATCTGTACATCTCGTACTACAAGGGCAAGGTGCTTGAACTGCTGACAGAAGGCTCGGTGAAAAACACCAATATTGACATCAACGCCAAGACCCCGGGAGAGTTTAACAGCGGCAAGTATGCAGCATGGGTCATCGCCGGCGACGGCATCCTGTTCTACGACGAGTCGAACTATCTGTACTACGACGCCGCCACCGCTGCCATAGAGAGCGTGGTGGAGGATAGCGACATACGCCTCGGTGTGAGCAAGGGCAACCTGACCATCAGCAAGCTGCAACAGGGCGACCACGTGAGGGTGGTGACCGCATCAGGACTTACCCTGATAGACACCCACACACACCATGGCAGCCTGCAACTCAACGCCGGTGCCACCACAGGCATGGTGATAGTACAAATTGAGAGAGAGGGAAAAACATACACCACCAAAGCGGTGCTGAGATAGGCATCCGCATAAGTGACTGACACAAATACACGCATTAAGAAACGGAATATGAAGACAAGCAAGTTTGCTATAATCACACTGCTCCTGGCCAGCGGAATGGCATTTGCCGCAGAGCAGATAAAGCGCACTGACAACAAACCTGAAAAGGTGAAAGCCCACCTGCAGGTCATACAGCCAGCCAAC
>CALZNR010000093.1 GCA_945827565.1 uncultured Prevotella sp. | reverse complement strand
ACACACTGCATATCGTCGGCAGCGTCAGATGTGTATAAGAGACAGCTCTATGCCGAGAAGGTGCGCATCAATCCAGGCAACTACGTAGATCCGGCACGCACTTTCAAACAGTTGGAATATACCGATGAGGAATATCAGAACGAACTGCATAAGATAGAAGAGCGTCTGATTCCCTTTCTCAATATCTGTCGTGAGCACCATACTGCCGTGCGCATCGGTGTGAACCACGGTTCACTCTCTGACCGCATCATGTCGCGCTATGGCGACACACCCGAGGGTATCGTGGAGAGCTGTATGGAGTTTCTGCGCATTTGCAGAAAACAGCAGTTCAGCGATGTGGTCATCTCTATCAAGGCAAGCAACACGGTGGTGATGGTGCAGTCGGTGCGCCTGCTGGTGGCCGCCATGGACAAGGAGGGGATGAACTATCCGCTGCATCTGGGCGTTACCGAAGCTGGCGAGGGTGAAGACGGGCGCATCAAGAGTGCTGTAGGCATTGGTGCCCTGCTTGCCGATGGCATAGGAGATACCATCCGTGTGTCGCTGAGCGAGGAGCCCGAAGCCGAGATTCCCGTGGCGCGCCATCTGGTGGACTATATCACCCGACGCAAGGGGCATACCATGATACCGGGTACGGTTTGTCCGCAGTTCAACTACCTGCATCCACAGCGTCGCACCACCAATGCCGTGATGCACATTGGTGGCAGCAATAGTCCTGTGGTCATCGCCTCTCGCAGAGACGGGTCCATACCCTTGCAGGGCGACACCATGCCCGATTTCCTCTATGTGGGCGATGGAAGCAAGGTGGAAAAGTGGCAGCCAGAGATGCAGTATATCGTGGATTTCGACAGCTATCAGGCACAAACCAACTGCTTCCCCATCTTCCCCTACAATGCCATTCCGCTGCTCAGCGTGGTGCAGGCACCCCTCAAATTCCTTGTGGTGCCTTATGGCGCTCCAGCAGAGGAATACCTGTCGTGCCTGAAACATCATCCAGAGGTGGTGGTGGTGAGCGTGTCTGCCCATGCCAATCCTGTGGGAGAGCACCGTGCCTTGGTGCACGAGATGATGTGTGCCGGCCTCACCAATCCTGTGGTGTTCTGCAGAGCCTATCATCACAGTGCTGAAGAAAAGGGAGATTTCCAGCTGGAGGCTGCTGCTGATATGGGTGCGCTGATGTTTGATGGGTTCACCGATGGCATCTGGCTGATGAACGAAGGTACGCTCTCTCATGAGGATATAGAGGCCACTGCCTTTGGCATATTGCAGGCAGCCCGCCTGCGCACCACCAAAACAGAGTATATCTCCTGTCCGGGCTGCGGTCGCACCCTCTACGACCTGCGCACCACCATCGCACGCATCAAGGCTGCCACCTCACAGTACAAGGGTCTCAAGATTGGCATCATGGGATGTATCGTGAATGGTCCGGGCGAGATGGCTGATGCCGACTACGGCTATGTAGGGGCTGGCAGAGGGCGCATCTCACTCTATCGCAACAAGGAGTGCGTGATGAAGAATATCCCCGAGGAAGAGGCGGTGGAAAAACTCATCGCTCTGATAGAGGGCGACCGACAAGAGGGCTGATTTCTGCTCAACTCTCCCCCTATAAGTAACGTAATGAGCGGATTCATCGGATGTTGCAAATGTGAGAAAAGAACGGGTTACGGATAGTTTTTTGAAAAATTTTGCTATATAAATAATGTGATGAGATTCTTTTTGCTTACTTTTGCAACCCAAAACAAGGCACAAAGGACTTATGCAAAAGAATTTAGTGATAGTAGAGTCGCCCGCCAAGGCAAAAACCATAGAGAAATTCTTGGGAAGCGACTTTAAGGTGATGTCGAGCTACGGGCATATCAGAGACCTGAAGAAACGCGAACTGAGTATAGACACCCAAACACTATTGCCAGACTATGAGATACCCGAGGAAAAGGTAAAGCTGGTAAAGGAACTGAAGAGCAATGCAAAAAAAGCAGAAAAGGTGTGGTTGGCTTCCGATGAAGACCGCGAGGGAGAAGCCATCTCATGGCATCTGTGCGAGGTGCTGGGACTGGACGAGAAGAATACCAACCGCATCGTGTTTCACGAGATTACCAAACCTGCTATTCTGCAGGCCATAGAGCATCCCAGACATCTGAACATGAACCTTGTAAACGCACAGCAGGCACGTCGTGTGCTCGACCGCCTGGTGGGTTTCAAACTCTCGCCCGTATTGTGGCGCAAGGTGAAGCCGGCACTCTCGGCAGGTAGGGTGCAGAGCGTGGCTGTAAGACTTATCGTGGAGCGCGAGCGCGAGATACAGGCCTTCAACAGCGAGGTGTTCTACAGAGTGAACGCCATCTTCGGACTTGCCAATGCCGATGGCTCTGCCAGCGAGGTGAAGGCAGAACTGAATACCCGCTTCAAGACACACGAAGAGGTGAATGCCTTCTTGGAAAGATGTAAGAACGCCACCTTCCGTGTGAGCAGCGTGAGCAAAAAGCCACTGAAGCGCACACCACCGCCCCCCTTCACCACCAGTACGCTGCAACAAGAGGCGGCACACAAGTTGGGACTCTCTGTGTCGCAGACCATGATGATAGCACAGCACCTGTACGAGAACGGATTTATCACCTACATGCGTACCGACTCGGTCAACCTCTCAAGCCTGTGCATGAACGCTTCTAAAGAGGCAATCACATCGCTCTGGGGAGCCAACTACAGCAAGCCACGGCAGTATCACACCAGTGCCAAGGGGGCACAAGAGGCACACGAAGCCATCAGACCTACCTATATGAACCAAACCTCTATCGAGGGTACATCGCAGGAAAAAAGACTTTACGACCTGATATGGAAACGCACCGCTGCCTGTCAGATGGCGGATGCAGAGATAGAGAAAACCACGGTGAACATCACCATAGAAAATGAGGGCGATGCCTCGCTTGCGAAAAATGCCGACAACAACGCACCGATGTTTGTGGCTCAGGGAGAAGTGGTGAAGTTTGACGGATTTATCAAGGTTTACCGCGAAACCCGGGAGGAAGACGAACAGCAAGACGAAGACTACACACACATGCTGCCTGCCATAGAAGACGGACAGGAACTGCAGCGCAGAGAGATCTCTGCCACAGAGCGCTTTACCCAAGGACCATCACGCTACACAGAAGCCACACTGGTGCACAAGCTGGAGGAACTGGGCATTGGTCGCCCATCCACCTATGCTCCCACCATCAGCACCATACAGCAGAGAGAATATGTGCACAAGGGTGACAAGAAAGGCGAGGAGCGCAGCTATACAGTGGATGTGCTCAAAGGTAAGGTCATCACACAGAAAACACGTGTGGAAATGGCAGGAAGCGAAAAAGGAAAACTGCTGCCCACCGATATAGGCACCGTGGTGAACGACTTCCTGATGCAGTACTTCCCTGCCATCATGGACTATAACTTCACCGCCAAGGTGGAACAGAAGTTCGACGAGATTGCCGAAGGTGATGAGCAGTGGACCACCATTATGAAAGACTTCTACGAGCAGTTTGAACCTACGGTGGAAAAAACCATGAACTCACGCTCAGAGCATAAAGCCGGAGAAAGGGTGCTGGGCACCGAACCAGGCACAGGCCGACAGGTGTCGGTAAAGATAGGACGCTTCGGCCCCGTGGTGCAGATAGGCGTGGCTGATGAGGCCAACAAACCCAAGTTTGCACAGCTGCCTGCCGACAAGAGCATGGAGACCATCACCTTGGAAGAGGCTCTGGAACTGTTCCGCCTGCCACGCGAACTGGGCAGTTTTGAAGGCAGTGCCGTGGTGATAGGCGCCGGACGCTTTGGTCCCTATGTGCTGCACAACAAGAAGTTTGTATCGCTGCCCAAGGGAGAAGACCCCCTGACAGTGACACTGCAAACAGCCATCCAACTGATAGAGAACAAACGCAGGGAGGATGCTGAAAGGCACATCAAACTCTTTCCCAACGACGACAAGATGGAACTGCTCAAGGGTAAATACGGTCCTTACATCGCCTACGACGGCAAGAACTACCGTATTCCTAAAGCCATGCACGAACGGGCAGCCGAACTGACTTACGAGGAGTGCATGGATATCGTTAACAACACCAAGAAATAATCATCCTACACATGCAACGCATATTCCTGATAGGCTATATGGGAGCGGGGAAAACCACCGTGGGCAAGGCTCTCTCAAAGGAGTTGGGCCTCACCTTCTACGACCTGGATTGGTATATCGAGGGCAGGCGCCACCGCACCATACCGCAACTCTTTGAACAAGAGGGAGAGGAGGGATTCAGAAAGATAGAGAGAAACATGCTGCACGAGGTGGCAGAGTTCGAGAATATACTGCTGAGCTGTGGCGGAGGCACCCCCTGCTTCTTCGACAATATAGACTATATGAACCAGCAGGGCAGCGTGATTTATCTGAAAACATCGCCCGAGGTGCTGTGCAGGCATCTGCGCATGGGCCACACCGAGCGCCCCCTGCTGAAGGGAAAGAACGACGAGCAGCTGTTACAGTTTGTGACAGAGCAGCTGAAACAGCGTGAGCCCTACTACAACAAGGCCCGGCTCACTATTGATGTGAGCCTGATGGACACCTTTGAAAAAATCAGAATCACTGTGGAAAAGATAAAGGAAATCCTTCCAAAACCTCCACTGCCTATTTAATAACTAATCCGGTGGCCACACGGTCACTACATCCCAAGCAAGCGAAGAAATGAAGAAATGGACCATTGAAGATTCCAAGGAACTGTACAACATTGGCGGATGGGGCACATCCTATTTCGGAGTAAACGAAGCCGGAAACATGTACGTCACGCCGTGTAAGAACGAAACTCAGATAGACATCAGGGAGGTGATGGACGAGTTGGCACTGAGAGATGTGACACCACCCGTGCTGCTGAGATTTCCGGATATACTGGACAACAGAATAGAAAAGACAAGCAGCTGTTTCAAAAAAGCGGCAAAGGAGTATAACTTCAAGGCAGAAAACTTCATTATCTACCCTATCAAGGTGAACCAGATGCAGCCTGTGGTAGAGGAAATCATTTCGCATGGGCGTAAGTTCAACTTGGGACTGGAAGCTGGCTCCAAACCCGAACTGCATGCCGTTATAGCTGTGCAGTGCCAGAGCGATTCGCTCATCATCTGCAATGGCTATAAAGACCAGAGCTACATAGAACTGGCTCTGCTGGCCCAGAAAATGGGCAAGCGCATCTTTATCGTGGTGGAGAAACCCAACGAACTGGAGATCATTGCACGTGAGGCAAAGAAACTCAACGTGCGCCCCAATCTGGGCATACGCATCAAACTGGCGTCCAGCGGTAGCGGCAAGTGGGAAGAGAGCGGAGGAGATGCCAGCAAGTTTGGACTTACCAGTTCAGAACTGCTCGACGCCCTGGAGATGCTCGACAAAAAAGGGATGCGCGACTGCCTCCGACTGATTCACTTCCACATAGGCAGTCAGATCACCAAGATAAGACGCATACAGGCCGCCCTGCGCGAGGCTTCACAGTTCTATATCCAACTGCACAAACTGGGCTACAACGTAGATTTCGTGGATTGCGGTGGAGGACTGGGAGTAGATTACGATGGCACACGCTCACCCAGTAGCGAGAGTTCGGTAAACTACTCCATACAAGAGTATGTGAACGACTGTATCTACACCTTTGTGGATGCTGCCGACAAGAATAATCTGCCACACCCCAATCTGATTACCGAGAGCGGACGCTCGCTCACGGCACACCACTCCGTGTTGGTGATCGATGTACTTGAAACGGCATCACTGCCCGAGATGGAGGAGGATTATGAACCGTCGCCCGAGAGCCATCAGCTGGTCAAAGACTTGTACGACATCTGGGACAATCTGAACCCACGCACCATGCTGGAAGACTGGCACGATGCAGAGCAGATACGTGAAGAGGCCCTCGACCTGTTCAGTCATGGCATGGTGGATTTGCGCACCAGAGCCGACATAGAAAGCATGTACTGGAGCGTTTGCCACGAGATCAACGTGCTGGCAAAGCACCTGAAACACACGCCAGAAGAGCTGTCTCTTATACACATCTCCGAGCCCACGAGACAGGCAGAAAT
>CALZNR010000092.1 GCA_945827565.1 uncultured Prevotella sp. | reverse complement strand
CACTGCATATCGTCGGCAGCGTCAGATGTGTATAAGAGACAGGTGTAGATTACGACCAGTCGTTTATCCACTCGGTGAACTACACCTATCACTCTGATGTGGTGAACAACGACACCCCAAGCACCACACTCAGCGGAGCCAACGACATGAAGTGGACGTGGTCTAACACCGCCAACTATAACTTTACCTTGTGGAAAGACCATTCGTTTGGCGTGCTGCTGGGCATGGAGCTGCACCATCAGAACCGCGACGACTTCTCCTCGTATGCCGAACAGTTTGCACTGGAGAACTATAAGTACATGTGGCCCGATGCAGCCACAGGCACAGAGCGAGCCACAGGTATAGCCAGTGGATATAATCTCGTGTCGTTCTTTGGCAAGGCCGACTATAACTGGAAAGACCTTATCCTCGCATCGTTCACCATCCGCCGCGACGGCAGTTCACGCTTTGGAAGCAACAACCGCTACGGAACCTTCCCTGCTGCCACCCTGGGCTATCGCATCTCACAGCATCTGAACAAAAAATGGATAGACGATTTGAAGCTCCGCCTGTCGTGGGGTGAAACAGGAAACCAGGCCATCTCTAACCACGCACGCTACGGACTGTATGTGGCAGACTATGGCAGCGACCGTGTCACCTCTACCGCCTACGACCTCTATCTGCAGGGCTCTGGCATCTTCCCCTCTGGCTTCCGTGCCACACAGACTGAAAACCCCAACCTGAAATGGGAAACAACCATCCAGTACAACGCCGGTATCGACTTTGCCCTCTTTGGCAATGAACTCTACGGTACTGCCGACCTGTACCTGAAAAAGGTGAAGGACATGCTTATACAGCCTGCCTATCTTGCATCGCTCGGCGAGGGTGGTGCCTCGTGGAGCAACGGACCATCACTGCAAAACTGGGGTATGGAGTTTACCTTGGGTTACAGGCACACCACCGCCTATGGCCTGGGCTACAACATCAGCGGCAATCTCGACTTCTTCAGAAACAGGGTGACCTATCTGCCCGAAACCACAACAGGCTCGTATGCACACACCACAACAGAAAACCTGGTGGAGGCAAGGGTGCCATACGGCTCTATCGTGGGATATGTGGTGGACGGTCTGTACCAAAACAAGGATGAGGTAAGCGCCAGCGGACAAGAGAATGCACGCGTGGGCGGACTGAAATATGCCGACCTCAATGGCGACGGGCGCATCACTGCCGATGACCAGACATGGATATACAATCCCGTGCCCGACTTCTCATGGGGACTGAACGTGGCACTGAACTACAAGAACTTTGACCTGACCATGTTTTTCCAAGGTGTGTGCGGGGTAGATATCTACAACAACCAGAAGTTCCAGACCGACTTCTACAGCATCACCGATGCCGGAAGCAACAAGGGAAACCGTATGCTACAGGCATGGACACAAGACAACACCTCTTCTGCCATTCCCGCACTTACCACCAACAACACCGGCGATGAGGGCAGAGCCTCTTCTTACTTTGTGGAGCATGGCTCATGGCTGAAGATGCGCTCCCTGCAAGTGGGCTACAATGTGCCCACAGAGTGGCTTAAAAAGGTAAACATGACCAGTGCCCGCTTCTATGTGGCAGGACAAAACCTCTTCACACTCAAGTCAGACGGCTTCACCGTGTCTGACCCCGAGAACCCCAACTGGGCTTATCCACACGCCACTTCCGTATCGTTCGGAATGCAACTTGGTTTCTAATCATCACACATCTAAAAACAACATACAATGAAAAAGATTTTTCAATATATACTTGTGGTGGCTGCGTGCCTCTCAGCCACATCATGCAACGACTTTATCGAGGTGGAACCCGAGGGAGTAATCAACGAGGAACTTGCCATGAAGAATCCTGAAAAGATGGTCACCTCTGCCTATGCCATGCTGGGCGACTGCTGGTACAGCTACCCCTTCAATCTGTGGCCCTATGGCGATGTGGCAAGCGACGACTGTCTGAAGGGCGGATCGGGCACCACCGACACAGGCTATCATCCTATGGAGATATGGTCCACGCTGACCTCCACGCCAGGCGAGTTTGATGAACTGTGGTACCGCCTTTACTGCGCCATCTCGCGCTGCAACCGTGCCCTCGTTTCCGTTGCAGAGTATGGCGAAGAAAAACTTGGTGCCGAGAAAGCAAGGCAGCGCAATGCCGAAGTGCGCTTTCTCCGTGCACACTTCTACTTCAAGCTTATCACCATGTTCCGCCAGATACCCTGGATTGACGAGCAGGTGTATAAGAGCAACACGCAGGAGCAAACCCGCAACGACGAGTTTACCTATGAGCAGCTGTTTCAGAAGATTATTAACGACTTCAAGGTGGCCTACGACGTGCTTCCTGCCAATCAGGCCGACGGTGGCCGTGTAAACAAGATTGCCGCTGCCAGCTATCTGGCCAAGTGCTATCTCACCCTTGCATGGGGCGACGGCTATGAGGCCACCAACGGTGTGGCACACATCAACCAGGAGTACATGCAGAAGGTGGTGGAATATACCAACGATGTGGTGTCATCGCAGTATGACTATCTTGAAGACTTCGGCGACATCTTCCTGCCAGAGTACAAGAACTCGAAAGAGAGCATCTTTGCCGTGCAGTGCTCTGACTATAAAGACGACAACACCACCTTTGGACGTGCCAACTGGAGCAACATGCTCAACGGTTGCTGGGGCATGTGGTCGTGCGGATGGGACTTTCACAAGCCCTCTCAAAATCTGGTGAGTGCCTTCAAAACAAAGAACGGACTGCCCGACTTTGACAACTACGACAAAACGATAGACTATCCTGTGAATGGGGCTCCCACAACTCAGAAATGGGATCCGCGCCTCTTCCACACCGTGGGTATGCCCACCTTCCCCTACAAGTATGAGGAGGCATACACCATGACCAAGGGCAACTCGCGCACCCCCAACACCTATGGCTACTACACCTCACTGAAAGAGGTGCCACAGCGCTCAAAGGGCGAGACATACAACAGTCCCTGGCAGGCCTTTGACATGAACGATTATGTGTTGCGCTATTCAGACGTGATGCTGATGCGCGCCGAAGCACTGATAGAGACCGGACAGCTTGCCGAGGCACGCACCATTATCAACGACATACGTCAGAGAGCCAAGAACTCGGTGGCAAAGCATATACAGTATGCCGCCGACCAGTGCGAGATAGCCCTCTATCCCACCACCTATTTCAACGACAAGGAGACAGCACGCAAGTGCCTGCAGTGGGAGCGACGCCTGGAACTGGCAATGGAGAACGGACGCTACTTTGACCTGCGCCGCTGGGGCATTGCCTCAAAAACCCTGAACGCATACTTTGAGACAGAGCAGCACGATGTTTATGACGGACAAACCTATGCCCAGTATCTCAAGGATGCCCACTACACGGCAGGCAAGAACGAGTTTTATCCCGTGCCCTACAATCAGCTGTATTACGTTCCTGGTCTCTACAGTCAGAACAAGGGCTACTGATAAGCCTGCTCGTTGAGCCAGATGAGCAAGGCCAAGTTCGCTTGAGCCTTGCCATGGCCCGAACAGAGGACAAAATTGTAGAAAAATGTGCTCTACACTTGTACAAATGTTACCTTGAACGAAATTTCTCAACATTTGCATCATTTCTTATGGTGCGAACGCAGCGAAATATGCAACTTTGCAACAGAGGTTTAATCATTTTCTTTTTGGTTAGTAGTTTAGTAGAGTTATAAAACAACGTCACAAGGGTGCTTATTTGCAGAGGTAAATAAGGTTGTTTTTAGGCAATTGTGGTACAAGTTTTCAAGCCTGCGCTATTCATACCGCTGAAGTGCTGCCAGCTTTGCAGCAGGAGCGAGTATGGATAACGCAGGCAGGGTAGAGAAGATTGTTTCAGGAATAACGTTTTGAAGTGAACATCATTTAAACAAAGTACATAGACATGAGAAGAAATAACACAATCGCTTGCCTTGCCGCCCTGCTGATGGCGGTTGCCGCCCCAGCTCAGGTGGCGCAGAAGATTCTGGGTGAACGCCATGCCATGGTGAAACTGGAAACAGGAAAGAAATTCTTGCTGCTGCCAGTGGAAGAAAAAGAAGAGAATGCACACATCAGGGTGATCAGCAACAACCAGTTGGTGAAAACCATCAACTGCCGATTGGCAGTGAACAAAGTGGATTACTTTGTGCCCTACGAGGTGGGAAAGAACGAACTCTTTGACATCACCTTCAATGGCAATCCACGCTCCACAGGAGCTATCAACGACTTTGCCTGCTGGAAGCGCATGACCTACACAGACACGTTTGACGACCGCAACGTGGAGAAGCACCGCCCCGTGTATCATCATTCGCCCAAATGGGGATGGATGAACGACCCCAACGGCATGTTCTATAAGGATGGCGTGTGGCATCTCTATTTCCAATACAATCCCTATGGCTCCCTGTGGGAGAACCTGTCGTGGGGGCACTCCACCTCTACCGACCTTATGCACTGGACACAGCAGCCCACACCTATCTTTGGCGACGGACTGGGACACATCTTCAGCGGTTCTGCCGTGGTGGACAAAAACAATACTGCCGGCTATGGCAAGGATGCCGTTGTGGCTTTCTATACCACCGCAGGTCCCAGTCAGACGCAGAGCATGGCATACAGCAACGACGGTGGACAGACATTTACCAAATACGAGCACAACCCCATACTCACCTCCTCGGCACGCGACTTCCGCGATCCCAAGGTGTTCTGGAGCGATGAGGCAGGCCACTGGGTAATGATTCTTGCCGTGGGGCAGGAGATGCAGATATTCTCTTCTGCCAATCTCAGAGACTGGAAATATGAGAGTTCTTTCGGGCAGGAGTATGGCAATCACGGCGGTGTGTGGGAGTGCCCTGACCTGATGAAGATGAAGGTGGAAGGCACCGACAAAGAGAAGTGGATGCTGGTGTGCAACATCAACCCCGGTGGTCCCTTTGGCGGTTCTGCCACACAGTACTTCGTAGGAACCTTTGACGGGCACCAGTTTACATGCGAGTCGAAGCCCGAGGTGACCAAATGGATGGATTATGGCAAAGACCACTACGCCACCGTTACCTTTTCCAATGCTCCCGACAACAGGCATGTGGCTGTGGCGTGGATGAGCAACTGGCAGTATGCCAATCAGGTGCCCACCCTGCAATATCGCTCTGCCAACTCCATTGCACGCGACCTGGGACTCTTTGAGTTCAATGGAGAGACCTATTGCAGCGTGCGCCCTGCCAAAGAGATAGACAAGGCACGTGGTGCCAGACTGTCGGCTCCCACAGAGACATGCGAGATAGTGGTGACACTCAGCGGAGATGCACAGATTACACTGCGCAATCAGCAGAACGAGCGGGTGGTGATGACCTACGATGCAGAGGAGCAGACCTTTGACATGGACCGCAGACGCAGTGGCAATGTATCGTTCAGCGATGCCTTTCCCACCATCACCTCTGCCCCCACCTACGGCAAACTGCGCCAGGTGCGCATCTTTGTAGATAAATGCAGCGTGGAAGCGATAGATGCCGACGGCAAGATGGCAATGACCAATCTTGTGTTTCCCTCATCACCATACAACAAACTCTCTGTCAAAGGAAAGGCTAAAGTGAAAATCTATGCCATCAAACACTAACAGCTATGAGCAACACATCTAAAGTATCTCTCGTTTCAGTAATGCTGTGCTTCTTTGCCATGGGATTTGTAGATCTTGTGGGCATAGCATCGAACTATGTGAAGGCCGACCTTGCGCTGAGCGACTCTACGGCCAATATGCTACCCTCGCTGGTGTTCTTCTGGTTTCTCATCTTCTCGGTGCCCACAGGCATGTTGATGAACAAGATCGGGCGCAAGAACACTGTGCTTGTGTCGCTGGCGGTAACAGTGGTATCGCTCTTGCTGCCTCTCTTCGGAGCGTCGTTCCCATTGATGCTCATATCGTTCTCCCTGCTCGGTATAGGCAATGCCCTGATGCAAACATCGCTCAATCCGTTGGTGCAGTCGGTTATCCGTGGTGGCAATCTTGCCTCAACACTCACCTTTGGCCAGTTTGTCAAGGCTATAGCTTCGTTCATGGCTCCATATATTGC
>CALZNR010000091.1 GCA_945827565.1 uncultured Prevotella sp. | reverse complement strand
ACAATCAATCTCTTTACGCAAATGACAATAGGAATAATCATTGCCATGGACAAGGAGTTTCGTGGCATTGCAGGCTTGCTGAAAGGAGTCGAAGAGCATGAGTATGGTGGCAGACTTTTTGTCACGGGAAAGTTAGGCGATAACACTCTGGTGCTTCATCAATGTGGTATAGGCAAGGTGAATGCTGCTATCGGGACCACCACCATGATAGTGCACTATCAGCCCGATGTGGTTATCAGCACTGGGTGTGCGGGTGGTGCCGATGTGCGACTCAACGTGCAGGATGTGGTAGTGAGTGCCCAGCTTGCCTACCATGATGTGTATTGTGGTGAGGCGCCGGAGCATATGGAGTATGGGCAGGTACAGGGTATGCCGGCAAGATACTTCAGTGAGCAGAGTTTGGTGCAGCAGGCCTTGCAGATGAATGGCAGTGAAGTGTGTGGAAAGGCGGTGATACATGCAGGCACCATTGTTACGGGCGACTGGTTTGTAGATACCAAGGAAAAGATGAATCATATTCTTCAACTCTTTCCTGATGCCATGGCTGTAGATATGGAGTCGGCAGCTATTGCTCAAACCTGCTATGTGTATGGCGTACCCTTTGTGTCGTTCAGGGTTATCAGCGATATTCCCCTTCTTGATACCCAAGCTCCGCAATACCACGATTTCTGGCAGCACGTGGCAGAAGAATCCTTTGCTCTCACTCGACGTTATATTGAAAACTTGCGGCTATCAGATGCGGATAACGAGAAATAGTGTTTTGCACGGTTCATCGTTGCATAAAACATGATCAATCGTAATAAACAGTTGAAGTAATTCAGACAAGGAGCATTTTCAAACAATACAAATTGCGTTTAACATCATCATAAATTATGGAAAAGATACCCAGTTTCACCATCGACCACAACCAGCTGCTGCGTGGCATCTATGTGTCGCGCAAGGATGTGGTGGGCAATGAGGTGGTCACCACCTTTGACATCAGAATGAAAGCACCCAATCGTGAGCCCGCCCTGCATGTAGGGGCATTGCACACCATAGAGCATCTGGCTGCTACCTACCTGCGCAACGATGCCCAGTGGAAAGACCGTGTTGTATATTGGGGTCCTATGGGCTGTCTCACTGGTAATTATCTGTTGCTGCGGGGCGATTATCGCAGTGAGGATATTGTGGAGCTAATGCAACGCACCTTTGACTTTGTGGCAAATTTTGAGGGTGAGATTCCTGGAGCCCAAGCACAGGACTGTGGCAATTACCTGTTGCACGACCTGCCCATGGCAAGGTGGGAGGCAAGAAAATACCTCACTGAGGTGCTGATGCAGATAAAAGAAGAAAACCTGAACTATCCACGGTGAGCGATGGCAAGGGACTGAAAACAAATTCTTGTCTCCTATCGTGAGTGAAAAATAAAGGAGCGCCTCTATCCAAGAAGCGCTCCTTATTATAGTACCTTACGTTGCCCTTACTTGTGGCGACCACATAGGGCAACGCCCGTTCTGTCAGGATGGAATTATTCAACTACGGGTTTGTACTTGGGAACAAGTACCTTCATAATCACCCAGCCCACGAGATAAGCAACTGCACAGATGCAGAAGATAATCATGTAGCCTGCGGGCTTTCCTTCAAATCCTACGAAACTGAAAGCACTGCCCTGATTCTCTGCATAGGTGAACAGCGCACCTGCACCCTTGTTGATGAGGAATGAACCTACACCGCCAGCCATACCTCCGATACCAGTGATGGTGGCAATGGTTGATTTGGGGAACATGTCACCCACGGTAGAGAAGATGTTGGCACTCCATGACTGGTGGGCAGCACCTAAGATACCGATGAGGATGATGGGGAACCAAGGCGTATTGAATACGCCACCGAGAGGCTGTGCAAACAAGCCCAGCAAAGGGAAGAAGGCAAAGATGAGCATGGCACGCATACGGCCTGCATAGGCGTTCATGCCACGATTGATGAAGTAGGTGGGCAACTTGCCTCCCAGAATACTCAGCATGGTGATGAGATAAAGCACAAAGATAAGCACCATACCCTCCACATCGGTGGGGTTGATTTCAAACTGTGCTTTCAGGTAAGCAGGAGTCCAGAACAGGAAGAACCACCACACACCGTCGGTCATAAACTTACCCACGATAAACGACCATGTCTGTCGATAGGTGAAGCATTTCAAGAAACCGATGGCAGGACCGTCGTCGGTAGCATCTTTGGGGTCTGCATCCGTCTCCACATCCTGGTTGATGTAAGTAAGCTCAGCATCATTGACACGGGGATTCTGATTGGGTTTCTTGTAAAGGTAAAGCCAGAAGCCCATCCATACATAGCCCAGCGCACCGATTACGATGAAAGCCATCTCCCAACCAAAGAACTTGGCAAGCACAGGAATGGTGAAGGGTGCAATGAGCGCACCTACAGAAGCACCGCTGTTAAAGATGGCAGTGGCAAATGCACGGTCTTTCTTGGGGAAGTATTCGGCGGTTACTTTGATGGCTGCGGGGAAGTTACCTGCCTCGCCAAGTGCCAGAATGCAACGGGCACCTAAGAACAGCCACACACTGGTAGTCGAGATTGCAAGGGCTGCATCGGCCACTCCCGACTCGCTGAATGTGCGAAGCACTTCTTTGGCTCCCTCAAAGCCCACTGCCCATTCGCCTGCCACAATACCGCAGGTGGCAATACCGCAGAATGCGTGGAGCACAGCACCTGTGGACCATACGAAGATAGCCCAAAGATAGCCCTTGCTGGTGCCCATCCAATCTACAAACTTTCCGGCAAAAAGCATACACACGGCATAGATGATAGAGAAGTAAGCGGTGATGGTACCGTAGTCTTCGTCACTCCAGCCAAACTCTTGTTGGATGCCGCCTTCTCCAGGGAAGGTGAGAGAAAGCACCTGGCGATCCATGTAATTCACTGTTGTTGCAAGGAACAACATAGCACAAATGACCCAACGGTAGTTGGTCATTTTTGTCATTTTAATGGAACTCATTTGGTATTTTTAATTGTTTGTTATTAAATTAGTTGTCTTTTATAGTAGCGTCATTTGTCAATGGCGCATAAGGTTAGCCAGTTGCAAATATACATATTTTTTTTGTTTCTCTTGCCTTTTCTAACAAAAAAGGGGGCACAACATCACCTTTATGTGTGTTCAGTACTCCTTTTTCTGTGCTTTAGGCGTATTTCCCCCTAAGGGCAAGTATATTCTTCCTCTTGCCCGCAAACTTCCGTGCACTTGTCCAGAGGTGGTGCCTTAGTCTTGAAAATACACTCTCTTCACTCTGCCCGAGATGCCTGTAAGCACTTCATATGGGATGGTGTCGAGGATATCGGAGAGTATCGTTACTGGTAGGTTTTTGCCGAATATTTCCACCGTGTCGCCCTCTTGACAGGGAATGTCAGTCACATCTATCAATGCCACGTCCATGCAGATGTTGCCCACATAAGGAGCTTTCTGTCCGTTTACCAGACAGTAGCCATGGCGATTGCCGAGATGTCGGTTCAGTCCGTCGGCGTAGCCTATGGGGATGGCAGCGATGATGCTGTCGCGTTCTAAAGTGCCTTTGCGACTATAGCCCACTGTATCTTCCTTTTTTACATGGCGCAGTTGCAGAATGGTGGTTTTCAGCGTGCTCACGGTACTGAGCATGCGGTTGTCGAGTGGGTCTATGCCATAGAGGCCCAATCCCAGTCGGCAACCATCCAGTTGGCGTTCAGGAAAGTGTTCTATGCCTGCGCTGTTGTCGATGTGGCGCAGAATCTTATGCCCGAAAGCCTCTTGTAGTTTCTTTGATGCTTTGTCAAAACGCTCAAACTGCGCTGCAGAGAAGTCATCGAACGAGTCACTGTCGGCTCCTACAAAATGGGTAAATACCGAACGTGGCACGATGGCGTTCTGCTTTTTCAGTCGGGCTATCAACTCGTCCATATCTTCTTCGGGCGAGAAACCCAGGCGGTGCATGCCTGTGTCCAGTTTGATGTGTACGGGCCAGTCGGTGATGCCCTCTTTCTCGGCAGCCTTTGTCAAGGCGTCCATCAGGCGGAAGCTATACACTTCGGGTTCCAAATCATAGTCAAACATTGTTTTGAAGGCCGTCATTTCCGGATTCATGACAATGATGCTTTGGGTGATTCCGTTCTTCCTCAGTGTCACTCCTTCGTCTGCCACCGCCACTGCGAGATAGTCCACTCGGTGGTCTTGTAGTGTTTTTGCTACTTCCACTGCTCCTGCACCGTAGGCATCGGCTTTGATCATGCACACCAGTTTGGTTTCTGGTTTTAGGAATGAGCGATAGAAGTTCAGGTTGTCCACCACGCTGTTCAGGTTTACTTCCAATATGGTTTCGTGCACCTTCTGCTCCAGCAGTTCTGTCAGGTGGTCAAATCCGAAAGAGCGTGCACCTTTCAGCAGTATCACCTCATCGTGTAGCGACTGAAACACCTCGCTTCTCACAAACTGCTCCACTCCTGTAAAGAAGAATTTCTCAGCAATAGAGATGTGGTCTGCCTGTTGCTTGATGCTTGGACCAATGCCTATAAATTTTTCCACACCGCGCTTGATGGCGAGTTCCGAAACCTTGCCATAGAGCACCTCAGGCTTGTCGCCACTTTGATAAATGTCGCTGAGTATCAGTGTACGCTTGCGTCCCTTGTGGTCGGGTCGGCGGTTCATAAAGTCGAGTGCAATGTCCAGTGAGTTGACATCAGAGTTGTAAGAGTCGTTGATGAGTGTGCACCCATGTCTTCCCTCTTTTACCTCCAATCTCATGGCCACGGGCTCCAATGTCTCCATTCGCTGAGCCAGTGTGGCGCTATCCATTCCCAGATATAGGGCTGTGGTGGCACATGCCAACGAGCATTTCACTGAAGCCTCGTCGATGAAAGGCAGCGTATAACTGCCTTCTGTGCTCTGAAATATGTAGTGTATGGTGGTGTGCCTGTTGTCGTTGCTTATTTGTTTGATGTACATGGGCGCTCTGCTATCGCACATGCTCCAGCCCAGTTTGTTGCCTCGGTAATCCACTTTGCGCAGACAGCGACCTATGGTGCGGTCATCAGAATCGTAAACCATTACTTTGGCGCCATGAGCCAGTTCCACCTTCTCTAAACACTTCTCTTCTATTGAGCGGAAGTTTTCCTGATGGGCATCACCCAGTGAGGTGAGTATGCAGATGGTGGGTTGGATGATATCGCTCAGTGCCGCCATCTCTCCAGGCTGACTGATGCCTGCCTCAAATAGGGCTATCTGCGTTTGTTCGTTGAGTAGCCACACCGAGAGGGGTACACCTATCTGCGAGTTGTAGCTGCGAGGCGAGCGAGTCACCACCATTGATGGCGAGAGTATTTGGTACAGCCACTCCTTTACCATCGTTTTCCCGTTGCTTCCTGTGATGCCGATCACAGGGATGTCAAATTCGTCGCGGTGCCTTTCTGCCAGTCTTTGCAGGGCTTCCAGTGTGTTGGGTACTTTTAGGAAATTTGCTTGTGGATAATCCTCTAAGTGCGGAGGCAGGGTATTCACCACAAAGTTGCGCACTCCTCGGCGATAGAGGTCGGCAATATAGCGGTGCCCGTCATTTCGTTCGGATGTGAGAGCAAAGAAAAGTGTTTCTTCGGCAAAGCAGAGTGAACGGCTGTCGGTCAGTATCTGCCCGATATTTGCATCAGCATCTCCCACTCGTCGTGCTCCGATGAGTGTGGTTATCTTCTCAATGGTATATCTCATTGCATTTTGTTGTCTGTGATTCCTGTACCTTTTTTGCCGTCCTGCCTGCTGACTTCAAGGTTGGAAAACAGCTTCTTTTTGGGCGGCATATACAGCTGCAAAGGTCGGATATTTTTTTGATAAAGCATCTAATTTTAACAATGTTTTATCTATGAATGCCTTATATTCTGCCGACTCGGGGTGGAATGGTTTGTGCGAAAGAGCCTCTTTGATGGGGCGCCAGTCATTTAGGTATTGTAAAGACTGCTCGCTGAAGCAGCAGGTTATCAGCGCTTTCCATATATAATCCACTGCCTGGGCCGAGGGGTGCAACATGTCTTCGGCATAGAAACGGTAGTCTCGCAGTTCGTCGTTCATGATCTCGTAAGCGGGGAAATAGTGGCAGC
>CALZNR010000090.1 GCA_945827565.1 uncultured Prevotella sp. | reverse complement strand
CCAGATGGTCAAAACAGCGACGTATGGCATAAAAGCATGTCAATCGATGGAATGTATTGACCAGCAGCAGAGAGAACAAAAACAGGAATAGATGACCGTGTGTCAGATTTGACTTTATCAGTCCCCTCTTCCTTACGTCCAGCATCTTTACCTTTTCTTCATAACCCTCCACTTCGCTTGCATTCCTATTCAGATAGTCTGTAAAAAACATCAGCAACACAAACAGCTTCATGCTTTTGCCAATGAAGCATCTGCCTTGAAGGCGCTCAGACATCAAGTGGAAGATTTGAAGATAGTCGTTCACACATTTGTTGATTTTTTCCCGGCTTACCTTCTGTATGATACCCCCCTCGTTCTTTCGGTAGAAATAGGTTCTCTCTGTAAAGATGACAGCATAGTTGACCATCGACATGAGCGAATAGTTGAACACATTATCCTCAAAGTATATGCCCTCTTCAAAGCGTAGTTGGTGTTCCTCTACCACGCTGCGCCTCACACAGTAGTTCCATGCCGTCCACTTGCATAGGGTGCCTGCATACAGACGGTTATTGTCTCTGACCACCTTGTGGCCAGTAAACTTAAATCTAAGCACCTGCAGTCCCTCCTCATAGTGATTGCCTATGAGAATGTCAGCATCCGGATATTGTTTGTGATAAGCCATGAAGGTAGCAATGCTTTCAGGATAAAGATAATCATCAGAATCGACAAACAGCAGAAACTCGCCCATGGCATGTTTTATTCCCGTGTTACGGGCTGCAGAGAGACCAGCGTTCTTTTCATGTCTTAGCATTTTGAAGACCATCTCTCCACCCTGCTTCTGGTACTTTTCTATCCTCTCCCTAACTATCTCCATGGACTTGTCGGGACTACAGTCATCCACCAGTATGCACTCAATCAGCGCATGGGAGCACGTTTGATTGATTACCGAGTCGATACACTCGGCCACATACTTCTCTACATTGTAGATGGGAATGATGATGGAGACTTTTTTCATAGGCACGGCTTGTATTGATTGTGGAATGGTGGTCACAGCAGATTATCATCGCTGTCTTCATAATGCTTTTTAGAAACAAACAATCCCCCAAAACCTTGTAGTGCCTTCTTGGCACGCCGCACAAACATGCCACATAGTCCGCCATCTTGCGAAATAGTGCCATTGCCCGTAACGGGGCGTGCACGATGTGAAGTGACGAGTTTGAGTTTTCCGTACGGTTTCATGGCCAAAGCCATCGAACCATCCTCTCCCCTGATGATGTCGGTACGGAAACCCACCTTGCGTCCCAATTCTGTTTTGAAGGCAAACACCATTCCTCTGACGTTCAGTTCTGGGCGACGTATTTGCTGAAGCCGCAGATAACAGTCGCGCAATGTTTCTATCATCCATAAGCCCAGAGCAGAATGACGTTCATCGGGGATAAAGCTCCATAGGCCATAGGCACACGCCACGCCCTTATGCTGCAGGGCATGCACCATGGTGGAGATATAGTGGGGAGGGTAAATCGTGTCGGAATCAATACACAGATGAAACAAGCCTTTGGCATGGTTCAAGCCGCACTGACGGGCATGTCCAGGTCCCTTTTGGGATTCGTTATGATAGCATACACCCAATTGCTGGAGCAACTGCTCTGTTCCGTCGGTAGAGTTATTATTGACAACAATGAGTTCCACTGGGAAATCCACTTTGTTGTCGCAAAGCGAATGGAGACAACTCAGCAGGCGTGTCTCCTCATTATGTGCTATGGCTATCACAGATGCCAAAGGAGCATCAGACTGCATGGCAGCAATCTTGGTTCGTACCTGCTGCAACACAGTCTGACTCACTTGCTCCAACGGACGCTCATAAGTCTGAAGATACGGAGCGTACCATTTCATGTATCTGCGTTAAATATCTTAACAGCCAATGCCACTTACTGCTGTGGCAGCCATTTATTTCACATTGCCCACCTTGATCAGGTACTCTGCAATCTGCACTGCATTGAGCGCAGCACCCTTGCGTATTTGGTCGCCACTGAGCCAGAAGGTGAGACCACACTCGTCTGACAGATCTTGGCGCACACGGCCCACATAAATATCATCGGTGCCGGCTGTTTCCAAAGGCATGGGATAAACCAAATTGGCTGGGTCATCCTGCAATGTAACGCCGGGAGCGGCAGCCAGAGCTTTCTGTGCCTCTTCCACAGAAATAGGCTTCTCTGTTTCAATCCACACCGACTCAGAATGTGCTCTGAGCGAAGACACACGCACACACATGGCAGAGCATTTCACATCGCTGTGCATGATTTTGCGGGTCTCGTTGAACATCTTCATCTCTTCCTTGGTATAGCCATTGGGCTGGAACACATCAATCTGGGGGATTACATTGTAAGCCAGCTGATGAGGGAACTTCTTGACGGTAACGGGTTTGTTTTCCAAAATCTCCTCATACTGCTGCTGCAACTCTGCCATGGCTGCTGCACCAGCTCCACTGGCGCTCTGATAGCTGGCAATGTGAATGCGCTTGATATGACTGATATTCTCTAAGGGCTGCAACACCACCACCATCATAATAGTGGTACAGTTGGGGTTGGCAATAATGCCACGAGGCCTGTTAAGCGCATCGGCAGCATTACATTCGGGCACCACCAAGGGCACATCGTCATCCATACGGAAAGCACTGGAATTATCTATCATCACTGCGCCATACTTGGTAATGTCAGCAGCAAACTCCTTGGAGGTACCGGCACCTGCTGAAGTGAAGGCGATATCCACATCCTTGAAGTCGTCATTGTGCTGCAACAGCTTCACCTCATACTCCTTGCCACGGAATGTGTATTTAGAACCTGCACTTCTGGAAGAACCAAACAACACGAGATCGTCTATCGGAAAATTCCTTTCATCAAGAACTCTCAGGAACTCCTGTCCCACTGCGCCACTTGCGCCAACAATAGCTACTTTCATTTTTTTGTATATCGTTATAAATTTTCTGCTTGATTATCATTAAATCATCCCCAATACATTTCGAATAGGAATATTTTGAGATGAATTAGTTGCAAAAGTACAACTTTTAGCAGAATTAACGCTCAAATGTGGTATTTTTTTTGCAATTTTGCAAGTCGAAGACCATGAGAACACAACACATGATGACAGATTTGCTGCATTATTTCCCCATCACCGACCCCACTCTGATTTTCTTTGTGGTGCTCTGCATCATCCTTATGGCACCTATCGTCTGTGGAAAACTGCGTATTCCGCATATCATTGGCATGGTGCTCGCAGGTGTGGCAGTGGGGCAATACGGACTTAACATTTTGGAGCGAGACAGCTCCTTTGAACTATTCGGGCGTGTGGGCTTGCTCTACATCATGTTTCTGGCAGGCTTGGAGCTGGATTTGAACAATCTGAAGAAAAAACGCTTCCACTTCATCCTGTTTGGATTGCTCACCTTCATCATCCCCTTTGTCACCAGCTATTTCATGGGCATTTATCTGCTGGGCTATTCCTCTCTTGCCTCCCTGTTGCTGGCGTGTATCCTGTCATCAAACACACTCATTGCCTACCCCATTGTATGCAAGTACGGACTGCAGAAGCATCCCAGCGTGGCGCTGAGTGTAGGTTCATCAATGATTGCACTGATTCTTTCGCTGCTTATACTGGCTGTAATAGTGGGCATAGGCAATGGCGACGGCAATATAGGTATCACCTTCTGGGTGATGTTTTTGACCAAGGTGGCGATGTACTGCGTGGTGGCAATGCTGTTGTTGCCCCGTCTCACCCGATGGTTTTTCAGCAGGTTTGCAGATTCGGTGATGCTCTATATCTATGTGCTTTCTCTGCTGTTTTGCTGCGCTGCCGCTGCCGACCTGTGCGGACTGGAGGGCATCTTTGGCGCCTTTATTGCAGGACTGGTACTCAACCGTTTTATCCCCAGCGTGTCGCCTCTGATGAACCGCATTGAGTTTATAGGCAATGCGCTGTTCATCCCCTACTTCCTGATTGGTGTGGGTATGCTTATTGACATCAGCGTGCTCTTCCATAGCACCAGCACCCTGTTCATCGCACTGTGTATGGTGGTGGCGGGCACCGTGACAAAAGCATTGGCGGCCTACATATCAGCCTTTAGCTTCCGTATCAAGGGGCACAGTGCACACATCATGTTCGGACTTACCGAGGCACACGCAGCAGGAGGTATCGCCATGACCATGGTGGGCATCAATATGAAAACGGCCGACGGCTATCTTGTAGATGTCAACATGCTGAACGGTGTGGTGATGATGATTCTGTTTACCTGTATCATCAGTTCTATCGTGGTGGAAAACGCAGCACAAGGTATATTGCTGAAAGAGCAGAAAGAGCCACAATCACCCGAACAGCAAGGTGATGACGAGAAGATGATGTTGCCACTGCAACATCCAGAAGATGCTGACGACTTGGTGCAACTGGCAATACTGATGCGCAACAAAAAATTGAACCGCGGACTGATAGGCATCAACGTGGTGTATGATAATGTGGACAGCAACAGCAACCGTGCCAAAGGACTACGCATACTGCAACACGCCACAAATACCGCCAATGCTGCCGATGTGCGCATGCAGACGCAAAGCCGACTTGCCACCAATATAGCCAACGGCATCAAACACGCCTTTAAAGAGAACGATGCCAGTGAGATAGTGATGGGACTGCACCGCCCCACCTCGCCAGGCGACAGCTTCTGGGGTGCCTACACACAGGGGCTTATCGGCGACATCAACCGACAAATCATCATCTGTCGCATCCAACAGCCTCTCAACACCTTGAGACGCATACAAGTGGCTGTGCCTTCAAGAGTTGAATACGAACCGGGATTCTATCGATGGATAGAGCGACTGGCACGACTGGCAAGCAATCTGGGATGCAGAATCATCTTCCACGGCAGGGCCAACACCCACTCGCTGATAGCACGCTATCTCACGGAAAAACATCCAGAGGTGAGAGCAGAATACGAAATCATGGCACACTGGATGGAACTGACACAACTGAAATCCAAAGTAAACGCCGACCATCTGCTGGTGGTTATCACTGCACGAAGCGGCACGGTATCGTACAAACGTGCCTTCGAAAACCTGCCCAAGGAATTGACGCAGTCCTTCACCCAATGCAACCTGATGATTATTTACCCTGATCAGAACGGACAGATGCAAGATACCATGACCTTCACTGCACCGCAACATCTGGAACAAGAGAGCGCATACGCACCGATTATCAACTGGATTAAAAAACACTTCTCATGATAGACATCCAAGGAATAGAAAAGAGTTTCGGCACACTGAAAGTGCTTAAAGGGATAGACCTGCACATTGACAAAGGAGAGGTGGTGAGTATTGTGGGACCCAGTGGAGCCGGCAAGACCACCCTACTGCAGATTATGGGCACATTAGACCAGCCCGACAAAGGCGACATCATCATCAACAACACCCATACGCTGCAACTCAGCAGTAAAAAACTGTCGCAGTTTCGCAATCAAGAGATTGGATTTGTGTTCCAGTTTCACCAACTGCTGCCAGAGTTTACAGCCATCGAAAACATTATGATTCCTGCATTCATCGCAGGCACAAGCACTGCCAAGGCAAAGGATAGAGCCACCATGCTGCTGAAGTTTTTGGGACTGGAAGACAGAGCAACACACAAGCCCGGAGAACTGTCGGGCGGAGAGAACCAACGCATTGCTGTGGCACGTGCACTGATGAACGAGCCTTCGGTAATCTTTGCCGACGAGCCATCGGGCAGCTTAGACTCTAAAAACAAGGAAGAACTGCACAAACTGTTCTTCGACCTGCGCAACGAATACGGACAAACCTTCGTAATCGTGACACACGACGAGCATCTGGCATCCATCACCGACCGCACCATACACATGGCCGACGGCATCATTGAAACAACAACCCTGACAACAACAGAATGATACAACTTGGAAAAAACAACCTACTCAAAGTGGTGAAAGAGGTGGACTTCGGCATGTATCTGGATGGCGGAGACCATGGTGAGATATTGTTGCCCACAAGGTATGTGCCCAAAGGCTGCAAACCTGGTGACGAGATGAACGTGTTTCTTTATTTAGATCAAGACGAACGACTGATAGCCACCACCCTGCAACCATTGGTC
>CALZNR010000089.1 GCA_945827565.1 uncultured Prevotella sp. | reverse complement strand
GGCATCCGAGATTCTGCCTGTCTCGTGGGCTCGGAGATGTGTATAAGAGACAGTTGATGCCCAGAATGCCATGTTTCTGCATCCATGCCATCTCCTGTTGTCTCACCCTGTAGTGGTGCATCTTCTGACGAGGCCCCTGTGGAGCATCGTTCCACACACCATTGGAGTTATACCACAGAAACAGTCCCACGCCTTTGGTAGCGGCATAGGCAGCCAACTCCTCCATTTTTTTGTATCCTATCTGCGAATCCCAGTGGGCATCTACCAACACCGAGCGATAGCCCAAGGCAGCGGCAAAGTCGATATACTCCTTCTGCTCGGCATAGTTGCAACTCTTGTCCATGCGGATAATCCAGCTCCATGTGCCTTTGCCATAGGTATATTCTTTCGATGCCTTGTATTTGGGCTGCACCAAATCGAAGGGCACGGTGGTTTCCACCACAGCCTGCAGGGTGCTGCCCAGCGTGATAGTGCGCCATGGGGTGGTGGCAGGCAATGACATGATGGGTTCTGAAGTGCCCCATCCATTACATTCGTCGGGCATGGGGAAGGCTATGCTGTATTTTCCGCCCTGCGTTCCCTCAAGATGAGATGCACAGTAGTTGCCATCCACCCCTGTCTCAGAGATGAGCAGCCATCCCTCTTTGCTTTGTGGCAGTGCCACCTTGAACAGACAAGGGAAGGTATAGCCAAAGCCACGACCGTTTTTCCCCACGGCATCGTCGAAGGCATACTCCGTTTCATAACTGGGCATGGTGCGCTCCCATCCACTCATGGCGGCAGCCTGCGGACAGAGGAAGGAGGTGGTGCCCTGAGGCACTACAAATGCGCTTGCCTCGCCCTGTACCACACAGCTGGTGCGATGCCCCACGGGCAGCAGCTGATAGCGGTATGCCACATCGTGATTGCTCACTCTGAAGATGATATCCATCACGTGCTTGCCTTTTTGGGCATAGCTCAGTGTCAGTTCATTGGCACACACATCCACCTGGCTCTGTTTGATGGTGCTCAGATGATAATGGTCCTCCACGGTGCGCTGTGCCGACTTCTTCAGAGTGAGTGTCTGGGTATAGTCGCCCACATTGGTTTTCAAGCCAAGAGGAGACCATTGCAGATAGTCACACTGGCAGTGTTCTATACGATATTGGGGTGCACCCTCATCATTCAACTGCACATACACGGTAGTAGCTCCATCTGGACTGCTGCATTTCAACTCTTCGGCCACTGCTGCAAACGGCTCTATGCCCAACATCCACAGGGCGCAAGCCACACTTCTCAGAAAGGTTGTCATCATTGGTTAGTCTTTAAGTTCAACAGGATGCCAAACTCGGTTGGTTGCTAAGTTTGGTCAGATGTTAGAAGGTAAAGGTTGTTGTAGAAACAGACCGCATCTTAGTATTGTGTGTGCTCAATGCGAAAATGCGGTCTGTGTTTTCTATCGGGTGGAGGATTTTACTCCCACTCTATTGTCGAAGGCGGTTTGGAAGAGATGTCATAGCAAACGCGGTTCACTCCCTTCACCTTGTTGATAATCTCATTGCTTACCTTTGCCATGAAGTCGTATGGCAGATGAGCCCAGTCGGCGGTCATGGCATCGGTGCTGGTCACGGCACGCAGTGCCACGGGGTGCTCATAGGTACGCTCATCTCCCATCACTCCCACGCTGCGCACGGTGGAAAGGAGTACGGCACCTGCCTGCCACACTTGGTCGTAGAGCGACACCTCTATCTCGCCATCATTCATCTGTGCAGGCACTCCGGCAGCAAGCACCTTGCGTGCCTCTTCGCCACTGAGTTTCACCTTATACTCACGCAGTCCGCGGATGTATATATCATCGGCATCCTGCAAGATGCGCACACGCTCGGGGGTGATATCGCCCAGAATACGTACAGCCAGTCCGGGACCGGGGAAGGGATGACGAGTGATGAGATGTTCGGGCATGCCCATCTGTCGTCCCACACGGCGTACTTCGTCCTTGAACAGCCACTTCAGGGGTTCACACAACTGCAGGTGCATCTCCTTGGGCAGTCCACCCACATTGTGATGACTTTTGATGACTTTGCCCGTGATGTTCAGGCTCTCTATACGGTCGGGATAGATGGTGCCCTGCGCCAACCACTTGGCACCAGTGATTTTCTTTGCTTCGGCATTGAACACCTCCACAAAGTCTCTACCTATTATCTTGCGCTTCTGTTCAGGGTCGGTCACTCCAGCCAAGTCAGCAAAGAACTTTTCGCTGGCATCCACACCCACCACATTCAGACCCAGACATTCATAGTCGTGCATCACATCGCGGAACTCGTTCTTTCTCAGCATACCATGATCCACAAAGATGCAGGTAAGGTTGCTTCCGATGGCTTTGTTCAGCAGCACGGCAGCCACAGACGAATCCACTCCGCCCGACAGACCGAGGATAACCTTGTCGTTGCCTATTTCCTTTTTCAGTTCTGCCACGGTGGTATCTACAAACGATGCGGCGCTCCAGTCTTGCTTGGACCCGCAGATATCCACCACAAAATTCTTGAGCAGCAGCGAGCCCTGCACACTGTGGAACACTTCGGGATGGAACTGCACTGCCCAAAGCCCGCCGTTTTCTCCACCGAGGGAGACAGGCTGGCTGCCTTCAATACAGACAGTGGCACCCTCCTTGGCCGTATAGGCAGCAAACTTCACATCATCGGTAGAGGCAATGCACTCAAAACCTTCGGGGATAGCAGTGATGGTATCGCCATGGCTCATCCACACCTGCGAATTCGTTTCAAATCCCTTGAACAGGGGATTGGCTGTATTCACCGTTGTCAGATGGGCGCGTCCATACTCTCGAGAGTCGGCCTTCTCCACCTTGCCTCCAAGGGCGTGCGAGATAAACTGTGCACCATAGCAGATGCCAAGCACTGGCAGACGACCAACAAACTGACTGAGATCCACCTTGAAAGCCTCGGGGTCGTGCACCGAGTAGGGTGAACCACTCAGGATAACACCTATCACAGAGGGGTCGTCTTTTGGAAACTTGTTGTAAGGAAGAATCTCGCAGAAGGTGTCAAGTTCGCGCACTCTGCGTCCGATGAGCTGAGTGGTTTGCGAACCAAAGTCAAGAATGATTATCTTCTGTTGCATATTTATATAATGTAAAGTGTTTTCCGTATTTTTATTTTGAGCACGATGTCAGGGTCTGCTTGCCTGCAACTGCTTCAACATCTGCTCCGCCTTGGCCAAACTGTCTATCTTGCCCACATCCAGCAGTTGCAGTTCTGCACTCTTCACTGCCTTGATGCAACGGGTGGCACAGGCGTGCAGATAGAAATCTATGATGCCAAATTTCTCAGGGAAGGACTGCATCAGCGGAAAGAGACGGGGCGAAAACACGTGGATGCCCGAGAAGGCAAGACGCTGCAATCCGCTCATCTCTATGTTGCCGTCTGCCACAGGGCCCTTCAGCTCTCCGCTCTCCACATTGGTCCATCCACAGAGAGCGTCATCGGCATCAAACAGCAGATAGCGCTTGGTGGTGCGCTCACTCACCAGCAAGGCGGCATCGGCGTCACCCGCAGCCTCATACAACTGTTTCAAATCCACACTGCTCAGGATGTCCACATTGTGGATAAGCACTGGACTATCGGCATCAAACAGCGATGCGGCATGTCGTATTCCGCCCCCCGTATCAAGCAGAGTTTCCTGCTCGTTGCTGATACGTATGTCCAGCCCAAAGTCATCATGGGCATGCACATAATCCACTATCTGCGAGGCGAAATGATGCACGTTGATAACGATTCTGCCGAAGCCCGCCTGCCTGAGGCGATGAATCACGTGCCACAGCAACGGCTTACCTCCCACCTCTACCAGTGCCTTGGGCTTGGTATCGGTAAGCGGCTTGAGGCGAGTGCCCAGTCCGGCTGCAAAAATCATGGCTTGCATCATGCTGCAAAGTTAATAAAATAATCTCAGAAACAGGGCACATCACTCCCACTCTTTTTCTGCTTCCACCCACTATTTGCAGGGCACAGGGCCAAGCCATGCCACCATCAAAGCAAGCAAAGCCCCAACCGAAATAGGGATATCCCCCCTATGCTTTAGGGAATTTCCCTTTGGCATCCCAATAATTGTTTGTTTCTTTGCAATGTAAAAACATCCCTGCCCGTCACAACAAGGACAGGAACGAGAGAGAAAATCAAAGAATTATTCACCTTTAACACCAAACGTTATGAAAAAGATAATATCCATCCTCGCACTGATGCTCACCTGCGCCATCAACATGAACGCTATGAGTTATGAACAAGCCAGGAGAGAGGCTCTTTTCCTTACAGACAAGATGGCATACGAGTTGAATCTCACCGACGAGCAGTACAATGCTGCCTACGAAATCAACCTGGACTACCTGATGGGTGTGACAAGTGTTGACGATGTTTACGGCACCTACTGGACACGCCGCAACTTGGACATGAGCTACATTCTGTTAGACGCACAGTGGAGAGCCTTTACGGCCGCCACCTATTTCTATCGCCCATTGTACTGGAGTGGAGGCTACTGGCACTTTGGCATCTATGCCCGCTATCCGGTGCGCACCTACTTCTACTTTGGCCATCCTTCCGTATATCTGCACTATCGGGGTGGACACTGCTGGACACACTACGGCACTGGCAGCTACTACCATGGAAGAAGAAACCACTACCATCGCGGCGACGGACATATCGGTATGCGCGACCGCTGGAACAACCATGGCGGCAGACATCACGAAGTGGGACGCAGGCCACACGACAACAACCGTCCATCGGGCAATGTTGGCAATAACAACAGACCTGGCAACAATGGCAACAGCAGTCGTCCTGGCAACAACGGCAGTCGTCCTGGCAACAGCGGCAACAATCGCCCCAGCACCAGCGGCAACACTGTCACTGGCAACATGGGAAGATATCAAGATCGCCATATAGACAGGAGCACAGTGAGCAGCAACAGTTTTAACCGCTATCGCACCAACAGCTCCACCCGCATCACGGTGAACCAGAACAACAATAGCAGCACCACCCTGTCTGCTCCCAACCGCACAGGTTCTACATACAATAGAAATACAGGCTCTTCATTGAGAAGCAATAACATACAGTCGAACATGAGGAGCGTTTCATCCTCTCCTGTCCGCTCCTCTGGTAGCAGCATCTCACGCTCTTCCATGGGTAGCAGTATAAGAAGTGCAGGTTCAACAGGTGGCAGCATCTCACGCTCTTCCATGGGTAGCAGTATAAGAAGTGCAGGTTCACCAGGTAGCAGCATCTCACGCTCTTCCATGGGTAGCAGTATGAGAAGTGCAGGTTCGACAGGTGGTGGAAGTCACGGAGGAGGTGGCAGCCACTTCAGGGGTGCCCGATAAGCAATTCTCTTATCTCACAATTATCCATCCGCGCAATGTCGCGGATGTTTTTTTTGTAATGCACCGCTTGTATTGCCTTGTTCACAATGCCATGCCCTACAGCCACCACGCACTGACCAGGATAGCGGGTGGCCATCTCGTTGAGAAACTGCCGTGAACGTTGCATCAAGCAGTCCATCGGCTCCACATTCTCAGGAAAAGGCAATCCCTGCAGGTCGGGAATATAGCGTCCGGTAAAGTCACCCCAGTCACGTTCTCTGAGCAAGGGGGTGGTATGCACCTCCATGCCATGCGGCTTTGCCAGTATCTCTGCCGTCTGGATGGCTCGATGCAAGTCGCTTGCCACAAAGGCATCCACATGCACTCCCCGCAGTTCCTCTGCCAGTTGTGCAGCCTGTCTCAGTCCCTCTTCGTTGAGCAATCCCTGCGTTTGCCCCTGCATGATTTTTCGGGCATTGTCTATTGTTTCGCCGTGCCTTACCAGTAATAGTCGTGTCATCATGGATGCAAAGGTGCACAAAATCAGCGAGAAGGGCCCCTTAAATCTTGAACAAAAACATGCGAAAAAGAAAAAAAGCAAGCAATATTTTGCCAAACAAGAAAATCTTTGTACCTTTGCAGCCCGTGATTGGATGATCCCAATATCGTGTTTGAAAATTCACATTATATATATTAACAGTAAAGAACAATGAAAAAAGGTATTCACCCTGAAAACTATCGCCCCGTCGTATTCAAGGATATGTCCAACGGCGATATGTTCCTTA
>CALZNR010000088.1 GCA_945827565.1 uncultured Prevotella sp. | reverse complement strand
AGTCCCATCAGTGCTGTGCGCCACTGGCTCAGCACCTGCCACTCCACAGGTTTGGGATGCACCAGTTGGCGGCATAGCCGCACACCGCTCTCACGCCAATGTCTCATCATAAAGCAGGCTTTTTCACTTTGTTCAACAGCATAGACATCACCCATGCCAGCACCATCACTGCCACCACGTAGAGCACTAATCCATCATAGAGCTCCTGACGATGAGACAGGGAGATAAACACCTTACGGGCTATGGGATGACTTACGAACATGGCAGCCGAAACGCCTCCCACCCAACCCATGGGCTTATGCCACGAGGCGGGCACCAACCTGATCCACGACACCATGGCAAGCGGCACCAACAGCGTGCCCCAGAGCCATAGGTGGAAGTAGGCACTCACGGGTATCACCAGCAATGTGAGCAGCAATGCCACCAACAGGTGCCAGCCCCAGCCCTTGTTGCGCCAGGCGCTCATCAAGTGAGAACGCTCCACACGGGCAAGCATCACTCCACCCACAAAGGGCAACATGCCACTGACACAGTTATAGCGCAGGTAATTGAGTTCCTCTCCATTGGGGATGCAACCCACCTGCACGGCCCAGCACACCACAACCAACGCCACGGGTACCAGCCAATGGCGACGATGGATGAAGAGTATGTATATAATGTACAGCTGCATGATGAGACCAAAAAACCAGAAAGGTCCTGGCCAGATGGTATGATGGGGTTCGGGAAACAGGTTGATAATCATGGCCAGCTGCGCCAGAATATCCAGTGCCTGATAGTGAAACGAGCCGCGGGTCATCATATCCACCATGGTGAAAGCCACCAGTCCTACTGCCATCATGCCAAAAAGTTTGAGATAATGATAGCGCACGAAACGCCACACGGGCAGATGCTCCTCTCTGCCGTATTTGCTGGCCAGTCCGTAACCGCTGAGCAGCACGAAAAGGGGCATACCATAATGCCCCAGAAAGGAGAACAAGTGGAGGGGCAGCAAGCCATCGGGATGGAGCAACTGCTGCCACATGCCATGAGCATTGCTGATGTTGAAGGTAAACTCATTCTCACGAACGATGCCACGCAACCAATGACAGTAGTTGTGCAGCACTATGGCAAGGATTGCCACACCTCTCATCACCGTACACTCGGTGCGACTGAGCCAATGTGTTTCAGGGTTTGTCATTTGGATGTGCTTGAAGATATTCGTTTCTCAATTTATCGTAATCGGTGTGCCCTTTCAACAGTCTGGGGCGCTGTGCATTGTAGTCGGGCGACAAGGGATTATACACTGCTCTGTAAGAATCTACACTGATGCCACCAAGATAGAGCAACAGGTGTGGCAGGCAGTCGGTCATAAAGGGCAGGTCTTTGGCAGCCCATATCTGCTTCCACAGTTCGCCATGCTGCTTCACAAAACGCTGCGACGCCCATATCCAGAAGGGTATCTCGTACTCTTCGTGCGCAATGGCATAGTCGATCTCGTCGGAGTGGATGCGCCCAAACTTGCGATGACCCATGCCAAAGCACTCGTCGCCATGGTCGGAAAGGTAAATCACAAGAGCATCCTTGTCTTCAAAGCGCGTGATAATCTGATCCACGATAGAGTCGTTGAACAGGGTGGCATTGTCGTACTCGGCAATTACATTGCGCTCCTTGGGGGTAAGGTTGGAGATGGCATAGTCGGTGTGCTTGAAGTGCTTGCGGTCTTTGGGCGAACGACTGCGATAGTTTACATGCTGCCCCATGAGGTGCAAGATCACCAGATTATGGTCATCAGGAGTGTCGAAGGTGAAATGCTGCTGCTCTAAAAGCCTGTCGTAGTCTCTCAGCACGCCGGTATCGTAAGCATACACCCTATCATTGCGCACATCAAACATGGCCTCGCTCAGGTCGGGATTGTTCAGAAAGAAGCCTCCGCTGAAGTCGTAGATAGCCTCATTGGAACGTGTCTGGAACTGATTGGTGATGAAGGTGACACGATAGCCTGCCTTGCGGAACACCTCGGGAAACAAGGGATAGTCGCACCAATCGGCACTGTCGCCCACCGTTTGCAGCGAGAGCATGTTCTTGAATACAAAACTGGTGAGGTTGTAGGGTGCCACCACATCGGAGAACACAGCAAAGTGGTCTTTGCGCAGTCGTTCCATCTGCCGGGGGGTGGTGGGCCTGTCATAGCCATAGAGCTGGGAGTGATGGCGGTTGTAGCTCTCGCCGATAACCAACACAATGTTAGGGGCACTATAGGAACAGCTATCCACCTTGTCGCTACCCACCGACTGTTTCAAACGGTCTATCTGTGCGGCAGCCAGCTCGTTGCTGAAGATGCTGAACACAAAACGATAGATGGGCAGATAGAGTTCCACCTTATCGGTATTAACGAACTCACGCTCCACCTGTCCGATGGTTTTATAACTCATCAGTCGGACAAACGATTTCTTATTCTGTAGGCGCTCGTCGATGCTGTAGTTGAAAAGCAGAATGGTGAGCACGCCCATCACAGGCAACACGGCAGAACGGATTTTGAGCAGGTTGACATGGGGGATGCGCGGATGATAGTGGCGCCCCCTTATCCACAGCATCACAAAACTATAGATAATGTGCACCAGCAAGAGCAGCAACACCCATCCCAAACGGGTGGTGAGGAGATCGAACGACAGGTATGCCTTGAGAAACTCTGCTGCCTCCTGCCCAGTGGTTTCGCTGATAAGCAGCAGCATGGTGGGAGAAAAGGAAGAGCCAAACTTCACCATGCAATACATGTCAACCACAGACGTGGTGTAGAAGACAACATAGAGCACCGCTCTTATCCAGCGTCTGATGCGCCAGGGTGTAACAGCCAGCAGCAGACAGATGATATAGAGATCGAGAAAGAGTTCTAAATGACCTGCACTTGAGGGGTACTGAGGTCCCCATAAGATGCACATATAGCCCAGCACGTACATGAACACGAAGAATGCCGCATTCTTGCGTATGGGGGTGAACACGGCACCCAACCAGCGTGCCACCTTCTTGAGAAGTTTTTTAAATGTCTCCATAGTGTGCCCTCCTTGCCTGCGGTTATTGCCCACCCAACCTACTGAAGTTCTCTATCACATCATCCCACGTCTTGAAGGTGTCTGAGCCAAAAGGTATCAGCGTGCCCATAAAGTCTGCTGCCCCACCTGTGTCGGTGGCATCAATCAGATAATCGCCAATGAGCAAATCCTTACGGTTGGTGAGCATCAGACGGTTCCATGCCGCCACGCCAAGATTTTCAAATACCCACTCCTGTAGCCTGGCTGCCTGTTCGGGATGGTTGGTGGGCAGTGCGTCTATCAGTATCACCTCGTAGTGCTCTATCAGCATACGGTATGCCTTGAGCATACTGGGTCGGGGTTGTCCGCCGCGCTCCATGGTTTCGGTAACATTGACAAACACCACGTTTTTCTGTCTATGCTCCTGTGCATCGTCTATCCATCTCACCACGGGCACCACGCTGTGCAGCAGTGTACTGTCGTTGAGACGATGCTCTCCGTGGAAATGCAGTGCCTTGGTATAGTGTGAGGCAAAGAGATCGTAAGTATCTACCGTGGTGTCTTCCAGCCCAAAGAGCCCCCACACATGCTTATCGTCCTCGCTGGCGTGGGCAAAGCAACGGGAACAGATGTCCTTGTACTCTGCCTGCAACTGTTTGGTCATCATAAACTCCTGCACACCGTCGGCACGAGGATTCATAAAGGTTACCTTTCCCAACATGTTGTGTTTGGAGATGGTATCACCCATCTGAAAGGCGGGGTTGACCACAATGCGGTCAAATCCTGAAAGCATCTCTGCATACATGCCGCCCATAGATGTGCCTATAATCAACTGCGGCTGCTCCTCGCTGCACACCCTTTGCAACAGTTCCATCGCCTCTTGCGGATGGATGGGCAAATCGGGTGCCACCACTGTGGCAGAGGGAAAGAGCTGGCGCAATCCCGTCACCGTGCCCGAACTGCCTGAAGAAGCAAAGCCATGCACATAAAGTACCTTTTTCCCTTCCAACATCTGTGGAAACGATTTGCAGTTGTAGTTGTCTATCATCCTTATCTTCAATTGTGTGCCACACAAACAAGCCACCCCACTGCCTTAGGGGTTGCTTAACTGCTGCAAAGATATGGCAAATGCCTGAAACAACAAAATAATGTTTTCCCAAAATGCGTCATTGCCACTGGCACACCACATGTTGAGCGCAGAAAGAATAAGGGGCAAACCTTTGCGGCTTGCCCCTTATGGATAGGATATAGATGGGATGCTGGTTTATTTCACCACCACCTTCTGTGTGCGTACTGTGCCATCGCTCATCAACTGCTTCACGATGTTCAAGCCTCTGCTCACTGCATTGCAACGAGTACCGTTGATGCTATATACCTCGGTACGGAGCACGGTGGCAACCTTGTTGCTTGCGTTCACATTTTCAATACCAGAAATCACAGCCTGATAGTCGGCATCCATCTGTGCCTTGAGTGCAGCAGACTGCTCGCCATCCTTCATAATGTAGATGTCATAGTAGCCAGCCTTGCTGTTGCCCTCTGCGATACGAGTACGGAAATAAACCTCGTTGGTTCCTTCGTAGCTGCGCACCACCTTCTTGTACAGACGCTGTGTGGCGAGTAAAGCGGTGTCGCCCAACTGCTCCCAGTTAGTGCTGTCGGCAGAAACCTCGAACACGAGCTGTGGAGAACCTGCACTGTTACCATTGGAGATGAAGCTCACCACATCAAACGGACCAGCAATCTTCTGAGTAGTGGCAATCACACCGTTGCGAGGATATGCAGTGTTCCACTCGCCAATGTTGATATAATAGTTGGTCACCAAGTCACTGTAGTCAGCAGCAGTAGCGGGATTGTAGGCACTGTTGTCGCCGGGAGCGTTTCCAGGTTTGATATTCTCCCAAATCATCACATGACCACGAGAAACCACCTTCCAGCCATTGCCGAAGTCATTCACTTCCTCTACATTCATCTTCGAATAGCCCACGAGCACATCGTTGCCCAGAGAATCTTTCTCATAGATAGGATCGGATGATTCGTCCCAGTAAGGATAGTCACCCTTGTTCTTGCCCCATGAGAAGTAGTAGGCTGTAGAGGTGCTACCTCCATTGTATTCAGTGGGGTTGGCATCCATGTGTGCAGCCACATCTACACGCACCTTGGCATCCTTGATAACAATCTTGGCGGTAGCAGGCTCACTCAGCACAGTCACGTCGCTGATGGCATGTACAGTGATCTCGCGGCTCTCTGTGAGTACCAGAGGCTCGGTATATATACTGGAAGCCAGGGTATCATTTCTGCCCACGAAGTTGTAGTAAAATATTGCGTCGGGGGTATCGCTGGACAGGGTAACGATGGTCTTGGCATCCTGGAATTCCATGTTCACCTTAGGCAACTTGGTCTGGTCTTTCATCAACACCACAGTCTCTGCCACCTCGCTTGCCAAGTAGCCTTCTGCCACGGCAATAGCCTTCACTGTGGTCTCTGCGCTGAGGTTGAACACGCCATCATAGAGAGTGCTGGAAGTGGTAGGCTCGGAACCGTCGAGGGTATAGAATATACGGGCATTCTTGTTGGGGCAAGAGATGGTCACGTTGGTGTTGCGATCCTTGTATTCCATGCTAAAGGCAGGAGCGGGAGTGGCTGTAATTTTCGACTTACCACTGCGCAGGATGCTCAGTGCGTTGTTGATTATCAGAGAAGCATCATTTGCCGACATGGCATCAGCCAACACCTCATTGGTGTAAGGCAGGAAGATATAGCCATTGTGTGAAGGATAGTGTGCGTGAGCCAACACCAAGCTGCTGTCTGCCATACCTTCTGCGGTGGCCACTACACCAAGCAGTGCATCATTGGCAAAGTGGTCGTGCAGAGCCACTGCGGTAAGTCCTACTTCATTGGAAACACCCAGGAGATAGTCACCAGGAATGGCCTCATTCTCAAAGAAGTTTTCAAACTCTCCAGAGAACAGATTGTTCTTGGCAGCACTGGTATAGAGGAAGGTGGCGCTTGTAGATTGAGCCTTGCCATAGCCCCATGTGCCATAGAGAGAGGGGTTGACATTGAGCACAGGAATCCAAGGCATGATTTCTGCAAGAGCAGGCACCTGTCTCTTATACACATCTGACGCTGCCGACGATATGCAGTGTGT
>CALZNR010000087.1 GCA_945827565.1 uncultured Prevotella sp. | reverse complement strand
AGATTTCTGCCTGTCTCGTGGGCTCGGAGATGTGTATAAGAGACAGAATCCACGCAGAGGTCAACACCCTCTTCAAATGTGTCGCTCACCTTTTCCATATATACGGAATGGCCAGGCACCGTAACTGTGATGTTTACTTCCTTATTCTGCGCGGTAGCAGGCTTCACTACCTTCAGCACCACCTCAACTTTCTGTATATCTTCGTAAGATTTTTCCAACTTGGCGACCTTCTTTTGAATGAACGCCTGTAATTTCTCGGTAGCATCGAAATGAATTGACTGAATCTTGATTTCCATAAATACCTCCGTTTTTACGCTCTTGGATGAGCTTTGTTATACACTTTCTTCAGTTGCTCAAACGTTGTATGGGTATAAATCTCGGTTGTAGCAAGACTTTCGTGTCCCAACAGTTTTTGCACGCTTTCCAATCCTGCATCGTTATTGAGCATGGCAGTGGCAAACGAGTGCCTGAGCACATGCGGGGAGCGTTTCTTCATAGTGGTCACCTTTTGCAGGTTTTCTCTCACCAGGTTTCTCACCTTTCCGGGAGTTATCCTTCTGCCCTGGTTATCCACAAAGAGTGCCTCACAGCAGTGGCCCACCTGTGCGTCCCGTTCTTTGATGTAGGCCTCAAGCGTGTTCTCCAGTTCCGGTCCGAAAGGAACAATTCTCTGTTTGTTTCTCTTTCCCGTCACTTTGATTTGCGCTTCCACGAAGTCCACATCGCAGTCGTTCAGAGATACCAACTCTGCCAGACGGAGCCCTGTTTCATAAAACGTCATCAGTATGGTGCGTGCACGCATATCCTCAAACGATCCATTCCACATGCCCGTTCCGTCGAGCAGCCTGTCCATATCACCTTCCCGCACGAACTGCGGCAGCAATCTGGCTTTCTTCGGCCCTCTTACGGTGTGCGCCGGGTTACATGTCACCATGTTTCTTCTCAAGGCAAAGCGGTAGAGCGAGCGCAGCGCACTGAGCCTGCGGTTGACGGTGCTGGCGGTATTCCCTGCATCCATCATGTGCTCCATCCATCCTCTCACCACATCAGAGTCTATGGTTTCCCACGCAAGTTGATTGTCGAGTGTCTTGAAGTACTTTTCAAAAGCCTCAAGGTCTTCCTTGTAACTTTCGATAGTTCTCAGCGAATAATTCTTCTCCGAGCACATGTAGTTCAAGAACTTCTCAATCATCCTCAAAACGGTTGCACTTTAACGATGTTTCGGCAACGAATATACGGAAATTTATTCGAACTACCAAATTTTCCGAGAACTATTTTATTCCTCGGTGTTCTTGAGTTTCTGCACGTAAATGGCGCGTTCCATCTTCAGCCTTTTCAAAACAGATGGCTTGTCGAATTGCTGACGTGAGCGAAGCTCTTTAACAACACCTGTTTTCTCAAACTTTCTCTTGAATTTCTTGAGGGCCTTTTCAATGTTCTCGCCTTCTTTTACGGGTACGATAATCATTTGTTTTTTTGATTTTAAATTTATAATTAAACATACTTTCGGGCATAGTGCCACGAATTGCGGGTGCAAAATTACAACTTAAAATTTTATCTGCCAAACATTTATGTCTTTTTCTTTTACATGCAGCCATGCGCAGGCAACCAGTGAAGCACTCCATTTTGCTGTCCTTGTGTTGCCTGGGACTATGCTCACGTTCATTCCAGCGCACGGGTGGCTTGTCTGAGCCACTCTCTGTCGTCATTCTGCAAGCATGGTGCCAGCGTTTCATATACGTGGCGGTGATAGCCATTGAGCCACCCCTTCTCTTCGATTGTCAGTTCATCAGGGTTGACGGGTTCCAAGTCGATGGGACAGAGTGTAAGGGGTTCCAGTTGCAGAAACCTGCCGAACTCTGTCTGCATGTAGGGAGTAACGAGCATGGTGTTCTCGATGCGCACGCCAAAACGATGGTCGAGATAAAGTCCGGGTTCGTTGGTCACGGTCATCCCTGACAGCAGGGGTGCGCCTCGCCACTCCATACGTATCTGATGTGGCCCTTCGTGTACCGACAGACAACTGCCCACGCCATGTCCGGTGCCGTGCATGTAGTTCATTCCCTCGCGCCACATTGCACTTCGCGCCATCATGTCTATCTGTGTACCGGTGGCTCCCTCCGGAAACTTTGCCATGGCGAGTTGGATATGCCCTTTCAGCACCAGGGTATATACATGCCGTTGCTCGTCGGTGAGGGGACCTAATGCGATGGTACGTGTGATATCGGTAGTGCCATCGGCATACTGTGCTCCACTGTCGAGCAGCAGCAGTCCTTCTGCCTTGAGCGGGGCGTCGCTCTCGGGGGTGGCTTCGTAGTGAACAATGGCTCCATGTGCCTGATAACCTGCGATGGTGTCGAACGAGAGGTCTTTAAATCCCTCCTGTTCGGCTCTGAACTGCGTGAGTTGGCTGTCGATGCTCATCTCTGTCTGTCCACCTGCCTGCACTGCGGGTTTCAACCAGCGCAAGAATCTCACCATGGCCACTCCGTCGCGCAGCATGGCTCGGCGAAATCCGGCTATCTCGGCACTGTTCTTCACGGCCTTCATCATGGGTATGGGCGATGCACCGCCTCTCTTCTCCACACAGTGTGCCTTATTATATAATGTATAGGCGGTCTCTCCCTCGTCCATCAGGATATTGTATTCTCCATACTTTGCCAGGGCGCTGCCCACACTGTCGTAGGGCTCCACCTCCACCCCACTCTGTTGCATCTGCCGCAGAGCCTCTTGGTTCATCCTGTGCTTGTCGGCAAACAGCACTGCCTTATCAGGCATCACCAGCATATATGCCACAAACACGGGGGTGCAGTGCACATCACTGCCCCTCAGATTGGTGAGCCAGGCAATATCGTCCAGCGCAGACACCAGCATACCGCAAATCACATTCGATTTCATCCACTGCCGCACACGCAACAGCTTATCGGCACAACTCTCGCCGGCATACGCCAAGGGATGCGCCACAATAGCGCCATCGGGCAGTGGCGGACGCTCTTTCCACAGTCGTTGCAGGGGGTCGAAATTGGTGCGCAGCGTGATGCCGCCTTCTCGTTTCAACTCCTCTGCCCACTCTTTCACCGTGGCAGCACTGTTCACCATACCGTCCACGCCCACCACGGCTCCCCTTACGGTGCAGAGTTTCTGTCCCAGCCAGCGGGTGATAGAGGGAGTTCCTTCCACACGTTCTTTCATCAGCACGATGCCTGTGCCCTGCAACTGTTCCTCTGCCGCCAAGAAGTAGCGCGAGTCGGTCCACAGCGCAGCCTCTTCCAGAGTAACCACCACAGTACCTGCCGACCCATTGAAGCCACTCACATATTCTCTCCCTTTCCAATGGTCGGGCACATACTCTCCATGATGGGGGTCGGTACTCGGAAAGATGAAGGCGTGCATCTTCTCTTCCCGCAAAAGCTTTCGCAAGTCATTCAGACGTTGCACTATTGTTGGTTTTGTCATTATTTTGTAATTTGTACTTTACAAAGATACGCGTTTTCAGAATTTATAACAAATAATCTTTGGCTAAATGAACGCCAATACACTCTTTTTTGCTAACTTTGCCATGCGTTTTCGGTGGGTACTGCCTCGTTGGTGCAAAGGGTAAAAGGATACTTTCCTATGACCGAACGACTTTAAGGACAACACATTACTAATATATAACATCAAAACAATTATGGGATTCTTAACTAACGACAAACTGGTGATTGTAGGCGCCGGTGGTGCCATCGGTTCTACCATGGTGCAGACAGCATTGACAATGAAACTTACTCCTAACGTATGCCTGTACGACGTTTACGCTCCCGGTATGGAGGGTGTGATGGAAGAGATGTTCCACTGCGGCTACGACAGCGTGAACCTCACCGCCACCACCGACGTGGCAGAGGCTTTCAAAGATGCCAAATATATCATCTCATCGGGCGGTGCTCCCCGCAAGGCTGGCATGACCCGCGAAGACCTGCTGGCAGGCAACTGCAAGATTGCCGAGGAACTGGGCAAGAACATCAAGCAGTACTGCCCTGACGTGAAGCACGTGGTGGTGATCTTCAACCCCGCCGACCTCACCGGATTGGTTACTCTGCTGTACTCCGGATTGAAACCCTCACAGGTTACCACCCTGGCAGCCCTCGACTCTACCCGTCTGCGCAGCGAACTCTGCAAGAAGTTTGGCGTCAAGAGCGATGAGGTGACTGGTTGCCGCACCTTTGGCGGTCACGGCGAGCAGATGGCCGTATTCGGCAGCAAGGTGATGATTCAGGGCAAGCCCCTCAGCCAGATCATCGGTACCGACGCCCTGCCCCAGGAGGAATGGGAAAAACTGCGCACCGATGTGGTACAGGGTGGCGCCAAGATCATCCAGCTCCGCGGTCGCAGCTCATGGCAGAGCCCTGCCTACTGCTCTGTAGAAATGATTCGTGCCGTGATGGGTGGCGAAGCATTCCAGTGGCCCGCAGGCACATACGTGAAGAACGAGAAATATCAGCACATCATGATGGCTATGGACACCACTCTCTCTACTGACGGATGCACCTACAAGATGCCCGAGGGAACAGCAGAGGAGATGGCAGCCTTGGACGCAAGCTATGCACACCTGTGCAAGATGCGCGATGAACTGGTAACCCTCAACATCGTGCCTCCCGTGAACGAATGGAACAAGATTAACCCCAATCTTTAATACACAGATAGAAAATGGGCGCACTGCAACAGGTGGTGCGCCCATTTTTCATATCCTCCCCCCAGGCGAAAAAAACTCTCTCCCCCATTTTTATCCCAAATCTCCAACCTACCGATCTCATCCAACACACACACGCTATGAAATCCACTCCACGGCTTTCTCTTTGGCATCTATCTTCCCGTTTCTCGGTTACAATGGAGCCCCATTGCGCCCTCAAAACGAGAACACATCTTCTCAAAAACAGAAGTTGGTTATCAACATAACGCTAATGACCGATTTGGGTTAAATATAACTGACTTTTAGTAAAATTGAAAATCTTTGGAGTTTTGTATAAATCCTTGCAAATCAGATATGGAGTGGAAATAAAAAAACAATGTACGTGTGTGCCCTGTTCGATGTTCTTAATGCTTGACAATGTAAGTGGATATAAGGTCTTTGATTGTACTCTCTGCTTGTTCCCGACCAACCAAGTCAATGAGCCTGTTATAATCTTCTATCTCATTATCTGTAAAGGTAATGATAATCTGACGTTCTTCTTTGCCAGCGATGTGGTTGTAATTTTCAGGATGTGCCCAAAAACAGTTGCTACAGAATTCAATATCTTTTATCGACCAATTTGGGCAATGCTCGCAAGTCCATGATTTTGCCCTGTTGGCAGATGGGCATAACAGCATGTAACAATCCACATCATCTGCTTGCTCGCCTCCGATTTCATAAGGTATTCTATGGTCGATTTGCAAAAGCCTTTCTTCCATTGGCTGGAGATAAACAAAACATACTGCCCCATATTTGTCAACAAGAGCCTTTTTCAGAGCACTCGATAGAGCTGTTCTGCCAGCAATTTTTGATACTTTGTTGGCCATGAATATAGGTTCTCCAAATCTATAGGCAGCAATATTTCTACCATCAGAAGATTTTATACGATAGGTAACAAGGTTAACGCCACGCTCTCTGACATCTCTGGCTGCACGAGGAGCGTGCTCATAGCCATAATCGTTGGCAAGTTCTTCTGTTGTGATGAATCCATGCTTGATGATATGCTGGATTACAGTGGCGGGGCGTTTGTCTGTGATTGAGTTGAGTTTCCTCAAATCTTCTTTTGATATTTTCATAAAGCAAACAATATTTGTTCTTGTGCCACAGGTGTGACAGCTTCTCGTAAATTATGACTTAGGTACAATGCTTCGACTGTAGTCTCTTTTTTACCTAATAACAGGCTTTGGCTTGAAAGGCCAGCATTCAACATGATTTTCCGAAGTCCAAGTTCTGCGGGGAGATCAATACCATATTGCTTGTCACCGCATGTGCCGTCATAGCTGATAATAAAGTCGATGCCTCTGCTGTTGAGCTCTTCTACACACACTACAAAGTCATGGAAATCTATACCAGAGAAGTATCTGTTGTCTCTTGACGAGCATACTCCTTGGTAGGGAGGATCCATATATACCACATCCCCTGGACGAGCACTTCTTGCTACCTCACGATAATCCATGGATGAAAAATCAGTTTTGTCTTTCAGGTAGCTGGAAATCATAAAGATATTTCGGGCAAGATTCTGTGGATGAGTACCCATCCTGCGCTTGTCGGGAGATTGGTTAAATTGTCCGGAACTGCTATATCTCACAGAGCCTTTCAC
>CALZNR010000086.1 GCA_945827565.1 uncultured Prevotella sp. | reverse complement strand
TACAAATGCTTCATTCATGCCCTGTTCAAGGGTTTGTTCTTGAGAGTCCATCTTGATAAATGTTTGAGTAATACGCCTTTAGTTTGCTTCGGGTGGTTTATGCCGCACCCGAAAATCAAGCGCAAACTTACTAAATATTCTTTAATTCTCCGAATTTTATTGATTATTTTTTAGTCCAATAGGGTCTAAATAAGACGTTTATAGCGGAAAATCCACCAAAAGAGTCCTGAAACGGCCACCGATATCACCAGCGCCACAATAAAGCCGTAAGTGCTTGTTTCCATGCCGTTCACCAGATTCATTCCAAAGAGTGAGGCTATGAGTGTGGGGAACATCATCAAAATGGACACAGAGGTAAGGGTACGCATCACCGTATTCATGTTGTTATTGATGATGGAGGAGTAGGTGTCCATGGTGGATTCCAAGATGTTGGAGTAGATATTGGTGGTTTCGCGTGCCTGTGTCATCTCGATGTTGACGTCTTCAATCAGGTCGGCGTCCAACTCGTCTATCTGCAATTTGAACTTCAGTTTAGAGAGCAGTGTCTCGTTGCCACGGATAGAGGTAACGAAGTAGGTGAGTGAGTCTTGCAGGCGGCTCAGTCCGATAAGGCTTTCATTGTTCACCTCCTTGTCCAGATTTCTTTTGGCCTTTTCTATCAGACTGCTGATTTGCTTCAGTCGCTTCAGGTACCACACGGCAGAGGAGAGGAACAAACGGAAAATCATATCCACATGGTCGGTAAATCCCTCGCCACGCTTCTGCTGAAAGCTCACGAAATCAATCATCATGTTGGTTTCGTAATAGCACACGGTGATGGTGACATCGCGCTTGTGGATGATACCCAGCGGCACGGTGGTATAGGGCGTGCGTGAACGTATTTCCTTGACGTAGGGAATACGCAGGATGATGAGCATCCATCCGTCGTCGTACTCATAGCGCGCACGCTCGTCGGTATCGCTCACGTCAGAGAAGAAATAATCGGGTATATCGAATCTTTTTTCCAGTTCTTCCTGGTCGGCTGCTGTGGGACAGGTCACCTGTATCCAGCAGTTGGGTTGCCACTCATCGATCATGTGCAGCCCCTTCACGGTGTTCCAGTATGTCTTCATGATGCCAATCTTTTTGGTGTTTGTTGCTTTCACCTGTGATAAAAATAAACTCCAATAGCAAGGGGATTGGCACCCTTGGCTCCATCCCCACGCTTAATAATCAAAAGTTTCCGCGTGATAGTCGTCCATAATTGTTTTTTGTTTCGTTTGGTGTGCAAAGATAGTGTAAGTTGGAAAAACTACAAAGAAAAACAGAGACAAATTGCAACCTACACACCTAATTTTGTTACAAATGCCTCTGCCGGCAGTCGGGACAGAGCCCCTTGATTACAAAGTTTACACTTTCCATCTCATAGCCCTCTGGCGAGTCTATGGCAGGTATCTGCAGGTGGTCCATACAGAATGTGCGCTTGCAATGCACACAGAAAAAGTGGGGATGATGGTCGCTGTGCGCCTCTCTGCTGGTGTTGTGGCACAGCTCGTATCTCACGCTGCTGCTCCCATCTTCAATCACGTGCACCATGCCCTTCTCCTTGAAGAGGGTGATGGTGCGGAACAGGCTGGAGCGGTCGAGGCTCTGCAACTGCTCTTCCAGTTCTATGAGCGACATGGGGCGCCACGAGGCATTCAGCTGTCGCCACACCAGCACGCGGTTGGGGGTGGGTCTCACTCCGTGCCGTTCAAACTGTTTGTTCATCTTTGCCTGCCACTGCTGTTCCATGTGTCTGTCTGTTTGTTTTTCTGTGATGCGGGGTTATATCTCTGTTTCGTCTCGCTCATACACCGCCACATTGCCCATGCTTTCCTGCACCCTCACCTTGTAGCAGTGGGGTATTTGCTGTGCGCACCAGCAGGCAATGTTCTCGGCTGTGGGGTTAAAGGGCAGCACCTCGTTCAGGTTCTGATGGTCCAGCAGAGCCTCCACCCGTTTCCTTATCAGCGTAAAGTCCACCACCATGCCATTGGCATCCAGCTCCCTTGCCTTGCAGTAGAAGGTTATCAGCCAGTTGTGGCCGTGCAGTTTGGTGCACTTGCTCTCATAATCAAGCCTCAGTTGGTGACTTGCAGATATCTCTATCGTTTTCTCTATGTAATACATGTGTCTGTTCTGTTTTCCGGCAGCCGTCACGCTCTCGGTCTGACAGCTGGTTTGTTTCTTCTTTACTGTTTGTTGCTATATGATTATCTCGCTGCCCAGTTTCTTTGCCAGCACATCGCGCAGCTGCTGTGTGTCTCGGTATTCGGTCATCAGTTGCATCACGGCATCGGTGTCGGCCGTCACTAACTTCATTCTGTGCTGTATGTCTTTGAGCTTGGTGTCCAGGATATTCAGTCGGTAGTCCATCACCAGATGTGTCACCTTGAGGCACAGTGTGTCGGGTTTTTCCTTCACCTCCAGACTGGCGCTCACGTGGTATCTGTTCACTGCCAGTGTGCTTGCCAGCCTGCTGATATCGGCATCGGCATGGTGCACAAAATAGGTCTCTGCCTTGAAGTCTTCCTTCTCGCTCTGCGTCACCGCCTCTTCCAGAATACGGTTGTACAGAGGTTCGGAAAAGGTGATATTGTCTTGCGAGAGGTCGAAATACACATACTGTGCCACATTGAGGTTTACCTTGCCACCATCTTCGGTCTCCACATCCTTGAATATCACCGTGTCGCCATACTTCACCACGGTCTGTATCAGCAGTTGCTCTATCTTGGCGGCCTGCTCGTTTTTCCCGTGCAGCCCTATCCACTGGGGCAGTGCCTGGGTAGAGGTTGCCCCACCCTGCTGTGCCGCCTGTTCCTCCTTGCGTGCTTCGCGCTCCCGCTCCTTCTGCTTGTCGGCTATATCTCCTCGGATAAAGGCGTTCATGGTGTTGAGCAGGGTGCGCTCGCTCATCTGCAGGGTGTGCGCACACTGGTGCAGATAGGTGTCGCGGGTGATAGGGTTGGGTATCACCGACACGCTCTTGATAATGCCTCCGATGGCCTCTGAGCGCTTCACGGGGTCGGTCACTCCCTGTATGGTGAGTTTGGTTTTGAACTCTATGAAGTCGGTCTGGTTTTCTTTGATATACTCCACAAAGTAGGTGGGCGAGTGCTTTTTGGAAAAGCTGTCGGGGTCGTCGCCATCGGGCAGCAGCAGCACCTTCACGTTCATATCTTCTGCCAGCAGCATGTCGGTGCCTCTCATGGCTGCGTGTATGCCTGCCTCATCGCCGTCGTAGAGCAGCACAATGTTCTGGGTGAAGCGCCTCAGCAGTTTTATCTGATGTTTGCTCAGGGCGGTGCCCGAGTTGGCCACCACATTCTCTATGCCGCACTGGTGCATGGCTATCACGTCGGTATAGCCCTCCACCATATACACGCAGTCTTCTTTCACTATGGCACGCTTGGCCTGATAAAGTCCGTAGAGTTCCCGCTCCTTGTGGTATATCTCTGACTCTGGCGAGTTGACATATTTTTGCTGCACTCCCTTGGTGCGTGAGTCGAGCAGTCGGCCGCCAAAGGCACACACCTTGCCGCTGACGTTGTACCAGGGGAAGATTACTCTCCCGGCATATCGGTCGATGAGCTGTCCGTTGTCTTTCTTGTAACACAGTCCGGTTTTCACCAAAAACTCTTCCTGATAGCCCTTCCGCCGGGCCTCCACACTCAGGGCATCTCGCTGCCCGAGAGCATAGCCCAAAGAGAATCGTTCGATGATGTCTGCCCGTATGTCTCTGCTTTTGAAGTATTGGGCGCCAAAGGCCTTGCCGTCGGCATGTTCGTTGAGCACCGACTGGAAATACTTAGCTGCCCACTCGTTGACGGCAAACATCGACTCGCGTTCGCTCTGCTCGCGCCTCTCTTCATCGCTCTGTTCGCGCTCCTCTATCTCTATGTTGTACTTCTTGGCGAGCCACCGCAGTGCCTCGGGATAGGTTATCTGATCGTGCTCCATCAGGAAGTTCACGGCATTGCCTCCCTTGCCACAGGCAAAACAGTGACAGATGCCCTTGGCAGGAGAAACTATGAACGATGGCGTTTTGTCGTCGTGAAAGGGGCACAACCCCTTATAGTTTACTCCCGTCTTGCGCAGACTCACGAACTCCGACACCACATCCACGATGTCGGTAGCATCGATAATCTTATCTACGGTGGCTCTGTCTATCACGGTTTATTTCAGATATTTCTTCAGTGGCGACTTGGTCTTCTTCAGTCCCTTCTTCACGCTTTGGGCATTGTTCTTGGCTCCCAGCAGCGAGGTGTGGGTATGATCTTTCTTATAATAAGCATCGGCTTTCTCCTTGCTGCCGCATTTCTTGTCCAGGAAGTCGGCAGAGATATTGTGCACATCCACAAAATCCACGCCTGTCTCAGCTGCCACCTCACGATACCACTTGCCATAGGTGTCGTTGCGACGCTCTATTTTGCCGTCTTTCCACTTGTTTCTCGGGGTGAGCGAGAGCAGGATGGGTGTGGCTCCCTTTTCACGCACGTCTTGTATAAACTTCTTGAGATACCAGCCAAAGGTATATACCAGCTCGTAATTGCCCGTGGTGGCCATGCGATACACATGGGTAGAATCCGAGGTGCCGGGAATGGTGCCACGCATACGGTCTTTGTCGATGGGACCAATGTCGTTATGACCAAACTGTAGCAGCACAAAGTCGCCGGGCTGCAAACTGTTGTAAACCTGTTCCCAGCGCCCCTCGTTGAGGAAGGTACGGGTGGAGCGACCGGCCTTGGCACAGTTGGCTATGGTGATTTTCTTCTCGTTGAAGATGGTGCTTGCCACAGAGCCCCATCCCCACATGCTGTCGTCGTCGCGGTCTTCGTTCTTCACGGTAGAGTCGCCGGTGATAAACACCACTGGTTTGCCTTTCTCGCGCTTCACATTCACGGTGGGCAGTGCCACATGTTGCATCATGGCCTTCAGCGGTGCCAGCAAGGGGTCGGTGCTGTTGTATATGCCTTCGGCTGCCGAGCGTGCATTCATCTCTGCGCCAAACTTGCTGGTGTGGATATGGTCTTTGTAGAAGTGGTACTTCTCTTTCCACTTGCCATAGCTGTCGAGCTTGGCTCCCGAAATCTCGTTCAGATCTACATAGGGCACGTGCTGCTCTTTGGCCACTTCTGCCAACCATGCGCCATGGGGCTTGCGCACTATCTTGCCGTTTTCATCATAGGCATCTCTTGGGGTGAGCGACATCAGTATGGGGTGTGCCCCTGCCTGACGGCACTCGGCTATATACTTGCGCATGTAGCCTCCGTAGGTATATACCATCTCTTGCTGTCCGGTTTCCTTGATGGTCACCAGCATAGAGTCGTTGCCAGTGCCCTTGATAACGGCTCTGGCACGCCCTTCGTCAAAGGGTCCGTTGTCGTTATGACCAATAGAGATGATGACCCAGTCGCCGGGCTTCAGTGCCTTGCGGATATCGGGCCACAGACGGTGATAAAAGGTGCGGGTGCTCATGCCTCCCAGCGCCTGATTTTCCACGCTGATCTGGGTGGGATCAAAGTACTCATGGGCAAAGTAGCCCCAGCCCCACTGCCCGTTGTTGCCGTTGCCCAGGGTGCCATTGCGCATGGTGGAATTGCCTATGAGAAACAGCACGGGATTACTGCCTTGACGGGTGGTGCCAGGTGCAGGGCGTGCCATCAGTGCCTTGTTGATACTGTCGGGGGTATTATCTACCACTTTGTTCACATCTTCCACAGGCTTCAGGGTCTGTGCGTCAGCGGTCATGGCAACAGAAGCCACGAAGGCAAGCATAGGGAGTAGTTGCTTCATTATGTTAACTGTTAAGTCTTTAGTTTGTTTCTTTGTGCAAATTTACAAATTATATTCCATTGGCGCAAACAAGGCACCCATAAAATCATCCCCAAGCTGGTGCCTCTGACGGGCAACAGCTTGGGGATGTCACTGCACAGCAACCATGATATATAAAAAGGGTGGCTTGTGCTCTTTGCTTCTACACCTGTGGCTTGAAGTCGGAAGCCGGATGCTTGCACAGCGGACAGGTAAAGTCGGCGGGCAGTGTTTCTCCCTCGTAGATATATCCGCAGATGCTGCATATCCATCCCTTCTTCTTGGCTGCCGCAGGTGCCGGCTTGATGCTCTTGTGATAGTAGGCATAGGTGGCAGAGGGTGTTTCTTCAAGGCAGAAGGCATCTGTCACATCTGCCACAAACAGGGTGTGCGTGCCCAAATCCACCTCGCTGAACACCTGTGCACACAGCACGGCATTGACGCCCTCGGTGATGTATATCACACCGTTGTCAGCTCTTGAGAAGGTGATGCCCACCGCCTTATCCACCTCCTTACCACCTGTCTCTTATACACATCTCCGAGCCCACGAGACAGGCAGAAATC
>CALZNR010000085.1 GCA_945827565.1 uncultured Prevotella sp. | reverse complement strand
GAGATTTCTGCCTGTCTCGTGGGCTCGGAGATGTGTATAAGAGACAGCTCGAATTTACTCTTCATTATCAACACAGCGAACTCCTCACGCAGTTTGGAATACGGATAAGTTTTCAATGCATTCTGAGAGGTTACGATACAAGCTTCGTAGTTGGAACCGCCACCAATGCAATTACTGAAATAGCCTCCTAAATTATAATACAACTTTGCTGAAAGCAACTCTTTCATCACCAATTTATCTTGTAATTCAAACAAATGCGACTGAGCCATCCCCCTCTTTTTAGAGTCGGGATAATAGTCCAAGAACTGCTGATATGCAGCAATGGCACCTACTGTCGCAGTTTGGTCAAGCCTTGGTTCCGGTGTACTCTGGTAGAGTGACTGGCCAATATGGAATGACGCTTGTTCTGCATAAATACCTTTTGGATAAGAAGAGCAATACTTTCTGAAAGTTGCTGCTGCATTCTCATAATCCTTATCGAAAAACAATGCCATACCCAACATATAGAGACACTCTTCTGCATTGTCAGAACCTTTTTGTATGGTCACCAAATCTTGTAGTAGTACAACAGCCCTATTATATTTCCCATTGGCAAAACACTCCTTTGCATACTCATACTTGTATGCATAATCCGTAGTCTTATACACTCTATTGAATTCTGTAGCACATCCACAAAGACACAGAGATACACAAAAGAGTGGGATTATAATATTTTTCATTCAATTCTACGTTTGGTATGCAAAGTTAATGATTTTCATAGAAATGGCAAAAAGGATGATATATTTTTCACAATTTTTCAAATGCCATGTCATAGACAGACTTTCGATGATGTTATGGGATTCTAACACACAACCACAGAAAACTATAGAAAATTGTTCACAATCAGATTTCCAATCTGATACACTAAGGCTGACAGGAACCACGCCAACACAGTAGTGTAAACAGCCGTGAATGTTGCCCATTTCCATGAGCCACTTTCCTCCCTGATGGCAGATATTGTAGCGATACACGGAAAATAGAACAAGACGAAGACGAGGAAACTAAGTGCCACAACAGGTGTAACTCCATCGGCACGCATAAATTCTACTTTGTTATCATATAGCACACCTAAAGAAGAAGCAATAACCTCTTTCGCACCTACTCCAGAAATCAGAGCAACATCAAGTTTCCAATTAAAACCTTGTGGTGTAAACAATGGCTCAATAGCTTTGCCTACAGCCCCTAAATAACTTCGTTCTTGCTGTTCCAACTCTGTCAATGAATCATCGTGTGGAAAGTAGCCCAAAGCCCATACAATAATGCTGGCCACCAAAATGACGCCTCCCATCTTTTTTAGGTAATGTTTGCCCTTCTCCCATGAATGTCTTAATATTGACTTAAATGCAGGAAAGCGATATGGAGGCAACTCCATCACAAATGGCACATCATTGCCCTTAATGAGATAGTTGTTGAAAATCTTGCTGAACACCACTGCCATCATAATACCAAGCGCATACAGTCCTATCATGATGAGACTCTGAAAATGTACAGGAAAGAACATGCCTACCACAATTACATAAATAGGAAGACGAGCAGAACAACTCATCATGGGTATTATCAGCATAGTTATCAAACGCGAGCGTCTGCTTTCTACAGTTCTCGTGGCCATTACAGCAGGCACATTACATCCAAATCCCATCAACAATGGAATAAATGATTTGCCATGAAGCCCCATTTTATGCATCAATTTATCCATGATAAAAGCAGCACGCGCCATATAGCCCGAATCTTCCATAAAGGAAATAAAAGCATACAGAATGAGTATCTGCGGCAAGAAGACGACAACAGCACCGACACCACCCAAAATCCCATCAACCAGCATGTCACGTAATATCCCAGAAGGCATTAACTCTGAGAACAATTCTCTGAGCATATCAATACTTAGAGAAATTAAATCCATGGGATATTGTCCCAATACAAAAGTAGTTTGGAACATGACCAAAAGAAGTAAGACAAACACAGGAAACCCTGCGTATTTATTAGTGATTATCTTGTCTATTGCATGAGTTAACTGATAGTTGTCACGAGACGTACCTTGACTATAGTTGGCTTCTTGAAGTGCTCCGTGGATAATACCATATTTAGCATCCATGATGGCAGTTTCGGAGTCCTCACCTGTTTCCTGCAAGATCTGTTTCACTTCGTTGTCACGTACCTCAAGAATCTTTCTGGCATTAGGTAGAATATTTATGACAGAAAGCACGTCCTTATCCATTTCCAATAGTTTAATAGCGAGGTAGCGTATAGAATACTTGTAGCGAATCTGTTCGTTGTTTTGGAGTTCTTCCTTGATTTTTTCAATGCTTTTCTCTAATGTGGCACCATGGTACAAATGGATGTGCCTTGACACACTGTTGTTGGGCTTTATTCCATGCGCAAAATCCTCACCGTGGTTTCCTCCATGATGCAATTCGTAATTTTGATGCCATGCACTTAATTGTGCTGCTACTTCTGGATTCAGGTTTCCCTCTTTATCAACAAAATCTATACCTTCATACAGGTTAATGATAATGTGGAACAGCAAATCCACTCCCTCACCAGTTTTAAAAACTGTAGGTATCATCGGAACACCTATTAGTTGTCCTAACTTATGATGGTCAAGTATATCCCCTCTGGAAATAAATTCATCGTACATGTTCAATGCACATACCATACGCAGATTCATGTCTATCAATTGCATGGTAAGATATAGATTTCTCTCAATATTGCTCGAATCAAGTACATTGATTACGACATCCGGTGTATTCTCAATAATCTGCTTTCTGACATATAATTCCTCAGGACTGTATGCAGATAGAGAGTACGTACCTGGCAAATCAATTATGTGAAAACGATAGCCTTCAAACTCCATGTAGCCATCACATGCATCAACTGTGACCCCAGAATAGTTGCCCACTCGTTCATGTGCTCCAGAAACGAAATTGAACAATGAGGTTTTTCCGCAATTCGGATTGCCCACAAGTGCCACGTTGATTGTTCTGCGTTTGTGCATGGCGATTTCACGCAATTGGCTATCTGATATGTTGTCTTCTCGAATTAAACCATTGCCTGTACAACTCATATCGTTATATACGGGCATGATATTCTCGGACAATTTCAGATTCTTTGCCTCTTCTAAAGAGACAATTTCAATCATTTGGGCTTCAACACGTCTTAAAGAAACTTCATAACCCATCAATTGGTATTTGATAGGATCCTGTAAGGGAGCATTGAGTAGCACCTCAATTACTTTACCTTTAATGAATCCCATTTCTACAATCCGCTTCCTAAAGCCGCCGTGTCCCAACACTTTGACAATAACAGCTTTCTCACCTGTTTTAAGCTCAGATAATTTCATGTTATTTTCAACAAGAGGCGGTTAGATGCATACCATCCAACCGCCTCATACTTATATTCAACTGATTTAGGTAGATTACATAAGAAGATCTAAATTCTTTATCAGAAGAACAAGAAACGATTGTCCACTACCTTTGCATTCTGATACAAATCATACATCAAACGGTTAAACACCATCTGTGCATTTTGCATTTGCAACTGTCGATCAATAGCTTTAATATCCTTATAAGGATTTTCCTTCTCACCTTTCTTCAACACTTGGAAGAGATAGGCCGCCTGCTTACCCTTTACCAAATGACCACTGAAAGCTCCTTGTTTTGTGGCAGCAACAGCTCCACTCAGCGCAGGCTCGCTGGAACCGATGGCCTTCACATATACTGGTGCACCAAAACTGATTTGCTTCACAGTATCAACAAGCATACCTTTGGCCTTAGCTTCTGCCACAGTTTTCACAGATGCATACTTTTCTTTCAGAACATCATACTTCTTTTCTTGCTTCAGTTCTGCCTCCAAGTCTGTCTTAACATCCTCAAAGTCAGCATAGCCTTTTTCATGAATCTTATTCATAGCAACCACCAAGAGACAATCGTTATTACCACACTCATAAAGAGGAGAAATAGAACCTTCTTTTGCCTCAAAAATCCACTTGAGTGCATCCCTTGTACCACGCACTCCTGCAACATAATGCTCATTATTGAACATATTCTTACGATCACTTACACTAAAGCCGTATTTTGCAGCTTTTTTCTCCAAGTCTTCTATGGATGCGCACTCGCTTACATACTGGCTGAACTTGTTATACGCCGCAGAATAAGTTTCTTTTGAGAAATCGATAGTATGCTTGATTACTGCGGCAACATACTTATCTACAAATGCCTTACGATTGACAATCTGAATAATCACATTACCCTGAGCAAAGGAAAGATTCTTAACATCATTGACAGATGTAGTGTTAAGTGCATCCAAAAAAGCCCTTGTATCACCATCTACAGATGTAGAACGCTCGTACATTGCACTGGTGAGCCACTGCGTTCTGCCTTCTTGACCATATTTCTTTGCAATGGTTTCAAAATCTGCACCACCCTTAAGAGCATTATATATACTATCTGCAGTTTTTCTTGCTTCATCAACGGATGCGCCACCAACTTGGATTTGGCGATATTCAACAGAATCAGGCAAAGAAACTTTAGAAATGAGTTTAACCAAATTCAATGTATTATCCGCCTTGTTCTCATAAGGTTTGATAACCTGACCCACTTGCATAGAATCCAGTCGTACTGCCACATCTGCCGTGAACGCCTTCTTGGTAACAGGCAAACCTGTGTATGGAATAGAAGACTGTGCCTTGCGCACAATATTTTCAACGTCATCACCAACTTGCAGACTATTGTAAGCATTATTCATAACATCCATCAAAGCCTTGTGGTCTGCAACAGAAGCAGATACATGATACTCCACATACTTGATGTCACGACTTTCCTCAAGTTGTTTATATTTTTCCTTGTCCTCGTTATATTTTGACTTCAGTTCCGCTTCTGTCACTTGTACATCCTTGTCATTGATATTACTATAGGGTGCGACAGCCAATAAAACGGTGTTCTCAATATTTTGACCATCCATGGCAGTTTGTACAGACTTGGGGTTTGTCAAAAGACAGTTTTTCAGCAATACCTGATACTTCCTGGATAACAGTTCCTGACGCAATGTCTTCTCAATGAAGCTCCAATAGTTTTGAATACTCTGATAATACTCTGTCATTTGAGCATTCTGCTGAACATCAACTTTCTTAACCTCTGCCAAGAATTTTGTCAACATGGTCACATCGAAACGCCTTGTCTGCTGGTTTACAAATGGAGACTGCAGCAACAAAGGTTCTGTACCTTCCTTCAATACATTCTGCAATTCTTCATCTGTAACAGACAAACCAAGTTGTTCGGCCTCTTCCTTGAGGATGGTATTGGTAACATAAGAATTCCAAACTTGATCTTTTAATGCATTCAATTGCTCATCTGTCAAGTTTTCAACACCCTGCGTAAGCTTTTGAGCATTCTGATACTCATCAACCATTTCCTGGAATTCCTGTACCGAGATGCGTTGCCCGCAAACTTCTCCAACCTGCTGACGTCGTTCGTTACTTGTCGCTTCACAAGAACGGAACATCTCTTCAGCAATGAACGCAAAAAGGCCCAAACCGATAATAATGATCAAGAGTGTGCCTCTCTTTCTAATAGTTCCTAAAACTGCCATTGTTAATTGATTGTTATGTTTTTATTTTCTATTCTAAATCCAATTAGCGTGCAAATTTACAAAAAAATAATCAATTGTTCCACTTTTCATTAAAAAATATCTATCACACGGCTTTATAATTGAACAAAATGCATTATTTACAGAGCTATCTCTTTGACGCTGCTTTTGGTAATGCTGCTGGTCTCTTCTGCATTGTTGCCACACTATCTTGTGACACATTCGTACCGGTGGATGTGGTGTCATTCTCTACAGCACTCTGTTCAAAAGATCCCTTAGAGTTTGATATCGTGTATCTCGTCATTCTTTCATCGCTTCTGAAATAAGTACCTGACAACACCCTTTCTGGCGTGATAACAATAGACGGTTTATGAGAATAGAGCTCATGCACCATTCCATCCCAAAACAATTCCTCGCTGCGAAAGATAAGGCCTTCAACATTCTTGACAGAAACTCTACCCCTTAGTTCCCACAATTTCTTTTTATCGTAGTACCAAGCTGTGTCTGCTTGAACATATAACTGAACATGAAAATTCTCATCAAACTGTTCTACAAAAATCCCTTTTAAGAAGGTCCATCTAGATGGTTCCTTAATCGTATTTATATCCCAACATTCAGAAACAATCCTGTATTTTATCACACCCGAGTCAGACACCAATGTGTTTACCCCATAACTAATCATCATAGAGACAGAATCCCTATCATGAATTGCAGGAGCCGTATGTTCATTTGTCTTGGAACATGACAGGAGCTGTCTCTTATACACATCTCCGAGCCCACGAGACAGGCAGAAATCT
>CALZNR010000084.1 GCA_945827565.1 uncultured Prevotella sp. | reverse complement strand
ATCCACATCGGCGGTCCATCCCTCGGCAATCTGCAGCACGGGGCCCAGTCCCTTGACAAGGTTAAGGCGTGCCATGGTCACGGGCATGCCTCCTTTGGTGAGGAAGTTAGACGAGTATCCTCCGCCGCGGAAGTAGTCTCTGTCGGCGGGGCACCAGTGGGTGGCTTTCAGGCAGTCTTCCACATCCTGCTGTGTCATCTCCCAGAAGGGCTTCATCACGGCGTGTCCCTCTTTGTCGCTGCTGTAGCCCGTGCCATCGAGGGTGGTGGAACCAGAGTTGATGAGGTGTATCATGCCCCCTGCAGCCACTCCTGTAAGCTCTTTGCCGGTGATGCGCTTCACAGCCTCGGGGCTCCAGTAGGTGCGCACGTCAGAGAAGATAGAGGCACGGTTGGTGAGCAGATGCTCGAACAGCATGGCAAGTCCGTTGCAGCAGTCGTTCTCAGTGGCAAAGACGTATGCTTCACGAATACCGTTCCAGTCGAACGAGGTGTTGAGGATGGTTTCGCTGAAGTCGCCGTTAGGCATAAAGTCGGTCCACTGGCGCTGTCCTTGGAAGCCGCCTGCAATGGCGTTGTGTCCCAGAGCCTCTTCCTTGAATCCTGCCTCCAGCAGTTTGGGGTTGCCCTGCATCAGGTCGCGCAGTATGATGGTCATCTTCACCACAAACTCCCAGTCGGCATCCTTTTCAGCGCGGCTCTTCTGCTTCTCGGGTCTGTTCTTGTCAAAGCCCTCGTTCACCACGCAGTATTTCTTGGTCCATGCCAGTGCCTTTTCGTACTCCTCCTTGTCGTATATCTCCTCTTTTACGCGTCGCATCACCTCGCTCATATCCACCTGCTCTGCTCTGATGCCGAGATACTCTTGCAAGAAGTCGGCATTGACAATGCTGCCGGCGATACCCATAGACACGTTGCCCACAGAGAGATATGACTTGCCCCTCATGGTGGCTACAGCCTGTGCTGCCTTGGCCCAGCGCAGTATCTTCTCTGCCACATCAGCAGGAATGGCGTTGTCTTCCACGTCCTGCACATCATGGCCGTAGATGCCAAAGGCGGGCAGTCCCTTCTGTGCGTGGGCGGCGAGCACGGCCGCCAGATACACGGCTCCCGGGCGCTCGGTGCCATTGAATCCCCATACAGCCTTGGGCCAGGAGGGGTGCATGTCCATGGTTTCAGAGCCATAGCACCAGCACGAGGTGACAGAGATGGTGGAGCCCACTCCGCAGCGTTCAAACTTCTCGGCACAGGCAGCAGCCTCTGCCACACGACCGATGGTGCCGTCGGCGATGACACACTCCACGGGCGAACCGTCGCCATTGCGCAGATTGGATGAGATGAGTTGTGCCACGGCATTGGCAAGATTCATGGTCTTGTCTTCAAGACTTTCGCGTATTCCTCCCTGTCTGCCGTCGATGATGGGGCGAATACCAATTTTAGGATAGTTTTTCATGCGGTTTGTTATTGATTTAACGGCACAGCCTTTCGGTAGCGCCTTGGTTGTCAAAAGGAGAAGTGAGCGCAGCGCACACTTATTCCATGCAAAGATAGTGAATTGGACAAAAAAAAGGCACATAAAAGGGAGCAATTAAGAAAAAACAACGTAATTTCAGAGAGATTTTACCATGAAATGGTACTGTAATCTCAACAAAAAAACTTACTTTTGTAGGCAACTAACAAATCAAAGAGATATGAGAAAGCTGAACAAGTATCACGGAGTGGTTGTACCCATGGTCACTCCCGTCACCGCAGAGGGCGATATCGACGTTGCTGCAGTGGCACGCATCATCGAGAATTTTGCACAGAATAACGTTTCTGCCCTTATCATGGGCACCACCGGAGAGGGCAACTCCGTATCGGTGGAGGGAGGCGTGAAAATGATAGAAGCCGCAGCACGCACCGCCAACGGGCGCATTACCATCTATGCCGGACTGGCAGGCAACTGCATCAGTGAACAAAAGGCTGCTGCAGAGAAGTTTATAGCCGCCGGCGCCGATGTGATTGCTGCCACACTGCCCTGCTACTACGCACTGACCCCCGACCAGATGTATGGCTATTACAAGGAGATGGCAGATTTCCTCACCGTGCCCCTCATGCTGTACAATATCACCATCACCACGCACATGAGCATCCCACTGGACGTGATAGAACGACTGAGCCACCATCCCAACATTGTGGGACTGAAGGATTCTGAAAACAACCTGCCACGACTGGAAGAGGCACTGCAACTCTTTGCCGACCGTGACGACTTTGCCTACTTCTGCGGATGCGCCGCCAACTCTGCCAGGGCACTGGAACTGGGAGCCGACGGCATTGTGCCCAGCGTGGGCAACTACCTGCCCAAGAAATATCAGGACTTGTTTGTGGCTGGCATCAACGGCGACAAAGACACCGCCAACGCCCTGCAACAAGAGACCATAGAGATAGGCAAGATAAACACCGACGGACTGACATTGGGCGAATCGCTCGCCGGACTGAAGGTCATCATGCAGATGGTGGGACTGTGCGAACCCTATATGCTGCCGCCACTGACCACCCTGAGCAGCGATGTGGTGAAGCGCATACAGGCAGAAGCCAAGAAAATATTGTAAACTGTAAGCAGGAGTACCCCCGCTCCCTCATCCCCTGTACTACCAACCTTTGATTAACCAAACAGGTGGCGACGAGGCTGTCGCCGCCTACTAATACCTTCAATACAAATATGATACACGCCTCGCTACACTGGATAGACTATGCCATCGTCATTGTCTCCGTGCTCCTTGCCGTATTCGTGGGAATATGGTTCTCCAAAAAGCAGAAGTCCACCAAAGCCTACTTCGCTGCCAGCGGCAATGTGCCGGCATGGGCGGTGGGCATGTCTATGTTTGCCACCATCATCAGCAGCGTCACCTTTCTCGCTTATCCCGGAGCAGCCTACGGAGGCAACTGGATACTGCTGGTGCAGGGACTGATGGTGCCTGTGGTGCTGGTGGGGCTCATCGGCTTCATCGTGCCCCTCTATCGCAAAGTCATCAAACTGAGCACCTACGAGTATTTTGAGCGTCGATTCGGCGCCTTTGCACGTATCTACAGCTCCATCGCCTTTATCCTTGAAAACTTCTCCAAGATGGGTGCCGTGCTCTATCTCATGGGACTGGCCATGGCGATGTTCATGGGAGGCATGGACATCAACACCATCATCATAGCCATCGGCATCGTCATCATCCTGCTCACCTATCTGGGTGGTATGGAGGCCATCATCTGGATGGACGTGGCGCAAGGCTTCCTGCTGATTATCGGCGGACTGCTCACCGTGGGTATGCTGTTCTATCTGACCGATGGCGGACCAGCCACCATCTTCCAGGTGGCGGGAGAGTTCGACAAGATAGACTTCGGTCCCTACACCTTAGACCTTGTCAACACCACCTGTCTTGTGATGGTGCTCAACGGTATCTTCTATGCTGTGCAGAAATACGGCACCGACCAGAGCATTGTGCAGCGCTACCTCACCGCACGCGACGACAAGAGTGCCAAGAAGGCATCCTATCTGGGCGTGATGATGAGTGTGCCGGCATGGGCACTGTTCATGTTTGTGGGCACCTGCTTGTTTGTGTATTACCACATCAACAGTGGCATACTGCCCCAAGGCATCAAAGATGATGAGGTGTTCCCTTTCTTCATCGCTACGGAAATGCCCGTGGGCATCACCGGACTTATCATCGCAGCCCTTGCAGCAGGAGCCATCTCCAGCATCGACAGCAGCATCAACTGCATCTCTGCCTGCGTGGTGGAAGACTATTACTCACGCCTGTTGCCACATGCCAGCGACCGCTCCAAACTGTGGGTGGGCAAGATAGCCGTGCTCGTGGTGGGCGTGGGCAGCATACTGGTGGCCCTGCTCTACGTGTCGTGGGGCGGCCAGGGCGTGCTGGGCTCGCTCTTCGGCTTGTATGCCATCATCTCGGCAGGCATCGTGGGCATCTTCCTCTTGGGACTGTTCAGCAGGCGTGCCAACTGGCAGGGACTATACATTGGCATTGCCGCCGCCGTGCTGTTCACTGCCTATGCCGTGCTCACCTCCAAGCCCTTCGACATGGGAGGAGGAGAGAAGCAACTGCTCATAGACCTTGGCGAGGAGTGGAACTTCAAGCAATCTACCTACATGCTGGGCGTATATAGCCACCTCATCGTGCTGGTGGTGGGCTATCTGGCAAGTCTGCTCTTCCGCACACCACTGGCAGACAAGTCGCTCACCATCTACGGCTATCTTGAGGAGCGCAAGGAGGAAAAGAAGAAGGGTGAATAGTCTGTGCCCCCCCGCCACTTTCTGAAAAAGAAAGAAGAAGGGGCACCCACACATTATATATATAGGGGCTGGCACCGACACACTGCCGCCTGAAAGAAAAGAAATAAAAGCAGCATCAACATGAAAGAAATCGTATTGTTACAACCAAGCAAGATTGTCTTTGGCACAGGATGTACAGAGAAGTTTTGCAGCGACTATCAGCAACTGGGACTGAAACGCCTCTTCATACTCACCGCCCCTGTGATACGCCCCCTGCTTGCAGAGATGGAGCAAACCCTACAGGCACAGGGAGTGAGCATAGCCTATTACGACGACATCCGCCAAGAGCCCTCGGTCAATGACTTCAAGCACATACTGCAACAGGCGCAGCAGTTTGGCGCCGACAGCGTGCTGGGTGTGGGCGGAGGCAGCGTGCTCGACCTGGCCAAACTGGTGGCAACACTCATTGAGAGCACACAGCAGATAGAGCAGCTCTTTGGCATAGGCTTTGTGGCATCACGAGGCAAGTGGTTTGCCTGTATGCCCACCACCGCAGGCACAGGCAGTGAGGTGTCGCCCAATGCCATACTGCTTGATGAGACCGACAACCTGAAGAAGGGAGTGGTGAGCCCCCACCTGATGCCCGACGCAGCATATATCGACCCCAAACTGACGTGGACCGTACCTGCCAAGATAACCGCAGAAACAGGTATGGATGCCCTGACACACTGCATCGAGGCATACACCAACAAATTTGCACATCCCGTGGTGGATGTATATGCACTGCAGGGCATCCAACTGATTGCCGCCAATCTGCTGCGCGCCGTGAAAAACGGTAACGATGTGGAGGCACGTGAGGCACTGGCACTGGGCAGCATGTATGGCGGACTGTGTCTCGGACCTGTGAACACGGCTGCCGTTCACGCCCTGTCTTACCCCATCGGCGGAGAATATCACATCTCACACGGACTGTCCAACGCCATCTTGCTGCCCTCGGTGATGCGCTTCAACATGAGTGCCAACACTGCCAAATACGCACAGGTGGCACTGGCGTGCGGAGCCACTCCGGGTGCCAACGATGAAGAGACGGCACTGCACGGCGTGGAGCTTATCAGCAAGCTGTCGAAAGACTGCGGCATACCCACCACACTGACCGAACTGGGCATTCCGCAAGATGCCGTGCCACGCATGGCAAAGGCTGCCATGAACGTGCAGCGACTGCTGAAGAACAATCCACGAGAGGTGACCGAGGCAGACGCACGAGATATCTACAACAGTTTGTACTGATGCCCACCGCAAGGCATGTGCAACAATAAAAAGGAATAAACCCAAAACAGCAAACACTATGAAACCATTATTAGCCATCACCATGGGCGACCCCGCTGGCATAGGACCAGAGATTATTGTCAAGGCACTCAACCTGCCCGAAACCTACGAGAAGTGCCGTCCGCTGGTCACCGGCGATGCTGCCGTGATGGAATGGGCAGTGCGACAGATGGGCACCCATCAGAGAATCAACGTGATACACTCGGTGGGAGAGGCTCTCTTTGAACCGGGAGTAATCGACGTTTATGACCTGGCTTGCGTGGATATGACCACCTTTGAGCCCGGACAGGTGGCTCCGCAATGCGGGCACGCCGCCTTCGTGTCTATCATCAAAGCCATAGAACTGGCCATGGCAGGCGAGGTGGACGCTACAGTGACAGCACCACTCAACAAGGAGGCACTGCACAAGGGAGGGCATAACTTTGACGGGCACACCGAGATTTATGCCCACTTCACAGGCACCAAGAAATACGCCATGCTGCTGGCAGACAAGTTTATGAGGGTGATACACGTATCCACCCACGTGTCGCTGCGCGAGGCGTGCGACAGGGTGAAGAAAGACCGCATCATAGAGGTGACCGAACTGATACACGATGCGTGCAGGCAGTTTGGCTTTGAACAGCCCAAGATAGGCATTGCCGGCCTGAACCCACACGCCAGCGACAACGGTCTCTTTGGCTGGGAGGAGGAGAAAGAGATTATCCCTGCCGTGAACGCACTGAGAGAAAGAGGATTCGACGTGGAGGGACCCGTGCCCCCCGACACCCTCTTTGCCAAGGCACGCTGCGGCAAATACGACGGTTGTGTGGCCATGTATCACGACCAGGGACACATACCCTTCA
>CALZNR010000083.1 GCA_945827565.1 uncultured Prevotella sp. | reverse complement strand
TACACACTGCATATCGTCGGCAGCGTCAGATGTGTATAAGAGACAGACCTACCTATAATGCTGCGGAATTTAGGTCAATGAAGAAATTTGCGTGTTTATTTTTGGTATGTGTGTCTGCTGTTATGGCAGTTGCACAGGGGTATCGGAATGATTTTATTTCGCCGACTGACGGGCAGCGTTCATTGATAATATGGCAATGGATGGATGGGCTTGTCAGTAAGGAGGCTATCACGAAAGATCTGGAGGCTTTCAAGGCTGCTGGACTATCTGGCGTACAAAATTTTCAGATTGGCGGTGACCAGCAAAGCAGGGTTGGTGACCCCACCTGCGCTATCGGTTCAGAGAAATGGAAGTCTATGATGCGTTGGACGATGGATGAGTGCCAGCGTCTCGGACTCACCTTCGGTACCCACAACTGCCCCGGATGGTCATCAAGTGCCTACGGAACAGTGACACCGGAATATAGCATGCAGAAACTTGTGTTCTCAGAAACAAAGATGCCCCACACTGCTGTTGGCAAAGGCAAGAAAAAACCTGTCTTTATTAGTGTCGCACTCCCTCGTCCAAAGGTTGACGAAAAATACAACTATTACGAAGACATCTGCCTCTTGGCACTTCCTGACGACAGCATTGTCATGAAGGAAAACATCATAGACCTGACACAGTATTTTGACAAGACATCTCAGATAGCAAACATTCCTTCTGCCCTTGCCAAAGACATTTCCGGGTATAGCCTTCTGCGCTTCGGACACACGACAAACGGAAAAACCAACGAAGCACAAGCCCCTCTGTCGGGACAAGGGCTGGAGTGTGACAAGATGAACAGGGTGGCTGTAAAGGCCTTTTGGGATGCATATCCACAGATGCTCATAGACATTGCAGGACCTCATGCCGGCAAAACGTTTAATACAATAGAGATAGACAGCTATGAGGCTGGCGGTCAGGATTGGAGTGTGGTTTTGCCTGATGAGTTCTTGAAACGGAAGAAATATGACATACTGCCATACCTGCCTTACATCGCAGGGCGCAACATCATCGGCAGTAAGGAAGAGTCGGCACGATTCAAGAAAGACCTTGTAGATGTTGTCACCTCACTCTTTGCAGAAAACTATTATGGCTATATGAATCAGCTGGCACGCCAGACATCCGGTATGCAGCTGATGATAGAGCCGTACGGTACAGGCGGGCAGAAGCCATTCCGAGTGCTCGATATCAACAAGATACTCAAGGAGGCAAACAGCGCAGTCATAGCGACAGAATTCTGGGTAAAGCCCGAGACATGGGGTTGGAAAGACATGAAGCGTCATGAGCAGGTGATGAGAAATCTGCAACGCCCGTTGCTTGTCGCAGAAGCCTTTACGTGCTGGCCTCTTCACGCATGGAAAGACGACCCGCAATCCTTAAAGCCGATATGCGACAAAGCCTACTGCAATGGTGTGAACAGGATGATGCTCCATGCAGGCGCCTGCAACCCTTGGACAAACGTAGAGCCGGGAATGTCATTCGGCATCTGGGGCACACATTTCGTACCCAATCAGACATGGTGGAAAGCTGGTGGAGCACGCGCACTATTCGACTACATGGCACGCTGTCAGTCGCTCCTGCAACGTGGTGTGCCGACGAAACAGCAATGGAAGGGAACGGATAAGTTTATGACCTATCAGCGCACTGACGGAGATAATGACATACTGTTCCTCTGTAATCCTACAAACGAAAGCGTGTCAGACACCATCCGGCTTGCCTCCGTTGCCAAAGGCAGGAAACTGGAGATATGGGATGCATACAATCTTACTATGCAGAAGATAGACGACAGACCTATGATACTCTCCATAGAGCCCTACGGTTCAAGATTTATCATTATCTCAGATACAGAGACATCTTCTGAAACGCCACGTCCTGAAAACCAACTGCTAACCTCACTCCCTACCAGCGACGGCAGGACAGAGATAGACAAAGGGTGGAAGGTGGCTTTTCACTATAAAGACGCTGATGACATCATTGTTGATAATGACACTCTGTTCGACTGGACGACATCCTCTGACAGCAACGTAAGATATTTCTCAGGGACAGCGACTTACAGCAATTCGTTTACCATTAAGAAACTGAAGAAAGACGCACGCTATATCATCAGCTTAGGTCAAGTAAAAAACCTTGCCTCTGTAACCGTCAATGGCAAGCCCTTCCCCACTCTATGGAAGGCACCATTCCTATTGGATATCACCTCTGCCATACATCAAGGCAACAACACCATAAGCATTGACGTTACCAACCTGTGGCCTAACCGCATGATAGGCGATGAGCAGGAGCCAGACGACATAGAATGGTCAGACCCCCTGACATACACCTATGCCCCAGGCAGTCCTACGGCAGGTCGTTATATGGCAAAGATTCCCGAGTGGCTGAGCAATGGCACCCCACGCCCCTCCAAAGGAAGAAAGACCGTTGGATGCTTCAAGTTCTTCACAAAAGAATCCCCCCTGCTTCCATCAGGATTGTTGGGTTCTATAGAACTATTGACTACAAAAATAAGATAAACTTCAAGACAGCCCTTGCTGCCTGCGATATTCCTGTGGTGTTGTCCCCGTTACATTACGATACATACGGGGACCCATAAAATTCTTCACATTCCAATATTCTCGTGCAAGTCATGCGCAAGCAGCACAGCCACTGACGGCAGCTTGCAGACCCTTACTTGGCGTAGCGATAAGCCACATCAAGTAGTTCCTGCCCCAAGGCTTCTGCCTCTGCCATGGTGGGTGCCTCGCTATATACACGGATGATAGGCTCGGTGTTAGACTTGCGCAGGTGCACCCACCTGTCGGCAAAGTCTATCTTCACGCCATCAATATCGTTCACCTTCTCCTTGGCATAGAGTTCCTTCACCTTGCGCAGCAGGGCATCGATATCGGTGTCGGGAGTGAGGTCAATGCGGTTCTTGGCAATGAAATACTCGGGCAGAGCCTTGCGCCACTCACTCACACGGCATCCCTTGTGTGCCAAGGCTGTGAGGAAGAGGGCGATGCCCACCAAGGCATCTCTGCCATAGTGACATTCGGGATAGATTACTCCGCCGTTGCCCTCGCCGCCAATCACGGCACCTACCCGTTTCATCATGGTGGTTACATTCACCTCACCCACGGCAGAGGCGGTATAGATTCCTCCCTGACGCTCGGTAACATCACGCAGGGCACGGGTGGAGCTGAGGTTGCTCACCGTGTTGCCCGGAGTGTGCTGCAACACATATTCTGCCACGCTCACCAAGGTGTATTCCTCGCCAAACATGGTGCCATCCTCACTGATAAACGCCAGTCTATCCACATCGGGATCTACCACCACACCCAGGTCGTAAGTCCCTGATGCCATCTGCTCCATGATGCCCCCCAAGTTCTTCTGCAGGGGTTCGGGATTATGGGCAAAATGCCCGTTGGGCTGGCTGTTGAGCAGGGTATATTCCACCCCCAGACGCTCAAAGAGCAGGGGCAGGATGCAGGCTCCCACGCTGTTGATGACATCTACACACACACGGAAACCACGCTGACGGATGGCATCGGCATCCACCAAAGGCAGTGCCAGCACCTTATCCACATGGTAGGCATCGTAGGTGTTCTTCTGCTCGCAGGTGCCCAGATGCTCCACATCGGCATATTCAAAATCCTCGGCCTCGGCAATGGCAAGCACTTCGGCACCGTCAACAGCCGTAAGAAACTCGCCCTCGTGATTGAGCAGCTTCAAGGCGTTCCACTGTGTGGGGTTGTGGCTGGCGGTGATGATGATGCCACCATCAGCCTGTTCGGCGGTGACTGCCAGCTCGGTGGTGGGTGTGGATGCCAACCCGATATCTACCACACGGAAGCCCATGCCCATCAGGGTGCCGCACACCACGCTGCGCACCATCTCGCCCGAGATACGTGCATCGCGCCCCACCACAATCACGCCTGTGCCCTGTGGGCGATGACGGCGCACAAAGGTGGCATAGGCAGTGGTGAATTTAACTATGTCTAAGGGGTTGAGGGTATCACCTGTGGCACCGCCTATGGTGCCACGGATGCCAGAGATTGACTTAATGAGTGTCATAAGATTATTGTTTTTATTTGTTAGTTTTTGGGGGAGTTAAAGGAGCACTTCCAAAAGAAGTACTTCTAAAAAAATCCCCATATCATCTCTCCCTCTGATAAGTGATGTCATAGAAGCAGGGATAGACGGATGAAGAGGCGCTGGCATGTCCCTGGGTGTGGGGCACGATAAGGCGCACACGTGCTATCTCGGCATCCTCAGAGGTTTGTCTGCCCACCTTGATATATGGCAGGGGAGCCAGCCAGCCCGCAGGCACCGAGGCGCCATAGGTGCTGTACATCACGCCAAAGGTGAACGAGGCGGTGTAGGTGGCATTGGTGCGCGACACCAGCATCTTGTCGTAATAGCGACCGCTGGAGATATTGGAGCTGAGAAAACTCTTGCTGAGGATATTGTACTCAGTATATTTGCAGAGCACGTTCACCTGCTCACCATCGGCTATATAGTCGCCACAGCCCGGACGCATAATCTGCATATACACTCCCTTGCGGTCGAGATAGACAAACTGACGCCTGTCGGCAAAGGTCTGCTGCCCCTGATTGACAAAGGTGGCCTCATCTATCACGTTAAAAGCGGAATCGCGCAGAAAATCGTCAATGGCATTACGCTCTTTTTCCTTCTTGTCTCCGTAAGTCTCGCCTTCGCTGCACGATGCCAAGGAGCACGCCAGCACCAACAGGGAGAAGAACAGGGATAATTGCTTTTTCATGTTGCTTATTTCGTTTCGTATTTAAATTCGGTTATGGCTTTCATTACCTGGAGCACCGCCTCGCGCATGGAGCACTGCAGTCTGCCACCGGCAGCATTGAGATGACCGCCGCCATTGAAATACTGCTCTGCCATCTTGTTGCACGGAAAATCATCCACAGAGCGCAGACTGAGCATAATCTGATTGGTGTGCTCCGTATCTTCGCGCAGCGAGATGGACAAACGCACGCCCTTTATCTGCAGGGGCATGTTGACCAGTCCCTCGGCATCGCCCTTGACAAACTGGAAGCGGCGCTGCTCTTGCTTGGTGATGGTGAAGAAGGCGGCATGTTGCTGCTCTAACACCTGCAGTTTCTGATACATCACATAGCCCATGAGGCGCAGGCGATTCTCGCTGAAGTTGTGATACACCTGGCGATAGAGGCGGTCTTTGTCAATGCCCTTGGTGAGCAGTTGCGCCACGATGAAGAATATCTCGGGGGTGTTGCTGTTGTAGGTGAACCCGCCCGTGTCGGTCATCATGCCACAGTAGATGGGGATGGCAAACTGCCTGTTGAGCATCTCAAAGCCACCCAACTGCCACACCAGGCGGAACACCAGTTCGCAGGTGCTGCTCATCTCGGGGTGAGACACCGCCACCTGTGCCTGCAACACGGGGAAAGGATGATGGTCTATCATCACCACGGGGGCACCACACTGCTCTGCCAAGGGCTGCATATCCTCCAAGCGCTTCAAGTCGTTAAGATCCAGGCAGCACAGCAGATCGCACTGTTTCAGCAGTTCTTCCACCTTTTCGGGATTCTTGTCGTGGCGCACAATGGTCTCTATTCCGGGCATACAGCGCAGGAAATCGGGAAACTGATTGGGCACCACCACCGTTACATCTTTCTGCAAGGAACGCAGATAGTTTGCCCAGCCCAGGGTGGAGCCGACGGCATCGCCATCGGGGTTTACGTGGGCGCACACCACAATGCGCATTGACTGATTTATCAATGCCTGTAGCTGTGCCTGCTCTTGTGGTGATAGGATATCTATGGTCATCAGAGGAAAGAGGAAAGGAACCGCAGGAGGACAGATGAAGAAAGAGATGCCCCTGCGGTTCCGATGTGAATGATCGTTTAGAACAGTTTGGCGGGATAAACGCCTTCGTCTATCAACTTCTGGATGCGCTTCACCGTATCTTCACGGTCGGCAGCATAGGTAACACCAAACCACTTGCTGGTGGTGTCGAGCACCTTCACGGTAGAGGTGCCCTCGTTGATGAGCTTGTTGACCATCAAGGGGATGAAGAACTCTGCCTTCAGGTTCTCCATGTTCTTCGGGTCTGCCAAGAACTCCTTGAAGTATGCCTCGCTGTGCTCAAAGTAGTCGGGTGTGAAGCCCCACATATTCATAGACACGGGGGTGTTGTCATCTACAGGCACCCAAGCCCCCTGCTCGTCTTTATAGCACACAGGTCCATCCACACGCATAATCTCTGTGCGCTCCACCACGGTGGTGAGATGGCCCGCCTCGTTGGTGGAACAGATGCCACGTGCCACGGTGCCGTTTTCTGAAAGGGTGTTGCCCACACGGAAGCCCACCATGGCATAGGTATTGGTGGCACCCTGGGGCAGAGAAGAGAGGAACTGACCTATCACCATGAAGGCATCACGATTATAC
>CALZNR010000082.1 GCA_945827565.1 uncultured Prevotella sp. | reverse complement strand
ACCTGATGGAGGGCATGGACGTGCTGGCGGCCATCAAGGGCACCGACAAGGTGCTGCTCGATACGGTGATGCAGCCAGAGGTGCTGGAGCATCAGATGCAGCAAATCAACGACATCTATTTCAAGGTGTTCAACGAACTGTATGACATCATTCGCGAGGGCGATGAGATGGCTTTCTGCTACTTCTCCTCATGGGCACCAGGCAAGATGACCAAGCTGCAGAGCGATATATCCACCATGATCAGTGTAGAGGATTACCGCCGCTTTGTGCAGCCCTTCATCCGTGAGCAGTGCCAAAAGATTGACTATACCCTGTATCATCTGGATGGCGTGGGCGCAATGCACCACCTGCCTGCCTTGCTCGAGATAAAGGAACTCAATGCCGTGCAGTGGACACCCGGTGTGGGAGAACCGCAGGGTGGCTCGTCCAAGTGGTACAACCTGTATCGCCAGATTCTCGAGGCAGGCAAGAGCATCATGGCATGCTGGGTGACACTGGACGAACTGAAACCCCTGCTCGACAATATCGGAGGCGATGGCGTGCATCTGGAGATGGACTTCCACAACGAGGCGGAGGTGGAGCATGCCATGCGCATTGTAGAAGATTTTCAGCGTGCCCCACACACCGCCACCCGCAAGGATGCCGACTGGGAGGTGCAGCGCATTATAAATAATGTGGAGCGCAAGTATGCCGCCACCATAACTGAGAAGGGGCAGTCAGCAGCATCGCAGACGGCAACAGGTGTTGTTGCTGATGCCAAGGAGAGCCGGATGGCACAGCAGGCACGTCAGCGGATGCTGATACTCGACGGAGCCATGGGCACCATGATACAAGCTTACCACCTGCAGGAGGCCGACTTCCGTGGCAGTTTGTTTGCCTCGCACCCCGTCAATCTCAAGGGATGCAACGACCTGCTCTGTCTCACCAAGCCCCAGGTGGTGGAGGCCATCCATCGCAAATACCTTGAGGCAGGGGCTGACATCATAGAAACCAACACCTTCAATGCGCAGGCCATCTCGATGAGCGATTTCCAGTTGAACAGCCATTGCGCAGCCATCAACAAGGCTGCCTGCGAGATAGCCCGCAGACTGGCAGATGAGTTTACTGCCAAAGATGCGTCGAAGCCACGCTTTGTGGCGGGCTCTATGGGGCCCACGGGCAAGACCTGCTCCATCTCTTCCGACAACAGTCAGCCGGGATGGGACACCTTTGGCTACGAGACACTTGGCAAAGCCTATCTTGAACAGGCAGAGGCCCTGATACAGGGTGGCGTGGATGCGCTGCTGATAGAAACCATCTTTGACACGCTCAATGCCAAGGCGGCTGTAGAGGCTGCCCGCAAAGCCATGGCAAAGGAGGGTAGGGCAGTGCCCATCATGCTCAGCTTCAGCGTGCCCAACGGTAGTGGGCGCAACATGCTGGGGCAGGACATAGAGCAGTTTGTGAGCGAGGTGGGTGGCAGCGACATCCTTTCGGTGGGTATTAACTGCTGCGGCGATGTGCCGCAGGTACTGCCCTTGCTGCAACGCTTGGGGAGCAACACACCTTACCTCATCAGTCTGTATCCCAATGCAGGCATGCCCGACCGCAACGGTCAGTATGCCATGCGCCCCGAAGACCTGCGCCGGGTGGTGTGGGATGTGGCGCAGCACCATCTGATAGATATTGTGGGCGGGTGCTGTGGCACCACCGATGCACATATCGCTGCCTTGTCGCAGTTGGCAGAACCGCTGCCGGGCTGTGTGCTCACTCCCCATGGCAGGGTGCAGACCACCACGGTGGATGCCCGTGTGGCTGAGGCTGCCCATGCAGAGAGCAAACCCACAGCACAGGCTCCACACACCCATGAACATCCCTGCGATTGCTGCGCCCCGGCAGCGCAGCCATCGTCTGTTCGTGAGCGTATCTACCAGGCCATTCTCAATGGCAAGGCCGACGAAGCTGCCCAAGCCACTCAGGAGGCGGTGGAGCAGGGAATGGCACCACAGGATATTATCAACGGCGAGATGATCAGGGCAATGTCGCAGGTGGGGCAGCGCTTCCAGAACGGAGAGGCTTTCGTGCCACAACTGCTCATGGCAGGCAGGGCAATGAAGGCGGCACTGGAACTGCTGAAACCCCTGTTGGCTGGCGGAGCCGCCACCACCATAGGCAAGGTGGTGATAGGCACCGTGAAGGGCGACCTGCACGATATAGGTAAGAACTTGGTGGCATCCATGCTCGAGGGCTGCGGCTTTGAGGTGGTTAACATAGGCATTGATGTGGATAGCGACACCTTTGTCAAGGCGCTGCAAAACAGTCATGCCGACATTCTCTGCATGAGTGCGCTGCTCACCACCACCATGACCTACATGCGCGAGGTGATAGCAGCATTGGAGAAGGCGGGCATACGCCAGCAGGTGAAGGTGATGGTGGGCGGAGCCCCCGTGACACAAGACTATGCCAATGAGATTGGTGCCGACGGCTATAGCGACAATGCCAACTCGGCGGTGGCAGTGGCAAAGCAGCTGATGGGGAAATAACTCCCCTTCTGCTGCCTGTCCAGCGGGATGCGCCGTGAATGGCGTGCAAAACTTAAATCTATAACATAACCTTAAAATCTTATGAATGCACAATCGTTACAATTGTTAGACTGGATTATCCTCATAGGCTATTTCGTGGTGCTGCTCATCATCGGTGTGTGGGCAAGTAGCAAGAGCAAGGAGGGCAGCAGTAAGTTTTTGGCAGCACGCTCGCTCAGGTGGCATCACATCGGCTTCTCCATGTGGGGCACCAATGTGGGACCTTCTATGCTGATAGCCAGTGCCAGTGCGGGCTTTGCCACGGGCATCGTGTCGGGCAACTACGCCTGGTATGCCTTTATCTTCATTGCCCTGCTTGCCTTTGTGTTTGCTCCACGCTATCTGGGCAGCAAGGTGCACACCCTGCCCGAGTTCATGGGCCTGCGCTTTGGCCAATCTACACGCAACATGCTGGCGTGGTACACCATCGTCACCGTGCTTGTGTCGTGGCTGGCGCTCACCCTTTTTGCCGGTGGCATCATCATCCGTCAGGTTTTCGGTATTCCCATGTGGCTGTCGGCATTCCTGTTGCTTGCCATCTCTGCCTTCTTCACCATGCTGGGCGGACTGAAGGCGGTGGCTTACACCAATGTGTATCAGATGGTGCTGCTCATCCTGGTGTCTGCCACGCTCACCGTGGTGGGTATCTATCGTTTGGGTGGCGACTCTTTTGGCACAGGCATTGCGGTGCTTGCCGATGGCAGTGTGGTGCCCTCAAACTATTGGAATCTGTTTCAGCCGCTCACGGATAAGGACTTCCCATGGCTGCCCATCCTTCTGGGCTATCCCATCTCCGGACTGTGGTTCTGGTGCACCGACCAGTCTATGGTGCAGCCGGTGCTTGCTGCCCGCGACTTGAGAGAGGGGCAGCGGGGAGCCAACTTCACCGGCTGGCTCAAGATACTGGATGTGGCTATCTATATCATGCCCGGCATCATCTGCTTTGCCCTGGTCAGGACGGGTTTCTTTGGTGATATGACCATCGAGGCCGACAATGCCTATATGACACTGGTGTCGCATCTCTTCCCCGTGGGTATGGTGGGCTTGGTACTGGCAGTGCTCACAGCGGCGCTCATCAGCACCATCGGTTCGGCTCTCAATGCGCTGAGCACGGTATATACCATGGACATCTACGTGAAGAATATCCGTCCTCATGCCACAGAAAAGGAGATAGCACGCACTGGCAGGGTGGTCACTGTGGTGGGTGCCTTGGTGTCGATAGTCATCACTGTGGCGGTGGATAACATCAAGGGCATGAACCTGTTTAATGTGTTCCAGTCGGTACTCAGCTTCATTGCTCCGCCCATGGCTGCCGTCTTTGTGATGGGCGTGTTCTGGAAGCGTTGCACCACGTTGGCTGCCAACGTTATCCTCACCTTTGGCACCATCTTCAGCATCTGCACAGGTATTCTGTATCTGTGGATTATCCCGGGTGCCACCGAGATGGTTCATTTCATGCTCCTCTCGTTCTATATCTTCGTGATTCTGATTGCTGCCATGGTGGTGGTGAGTATATACAACAAGCAGGCCACAGAAACCCCTCACATTGTTTCTGTCACCGAGAAACCGTCGAAGGGCGTGGTGGCAGCGTGGGTGATGCTGGCTGTGGTCATGGTGTCGCTCTATGTGTTCTTCAATGGGCATTGACCAGGGGGAAAGATGTGAGAATCCTCATGAGAGAAGTCAACAAAAAAATTTGGTTCATCCGACAGGAACTTGTGTGTTTGTCGGATGAACCAATTTTTAGTGGGATGATTATTCTCAAATCGGTCATCGGCGCGATGCTGACACGCCGCCTGATGAGCCGTTTGGGCTTACTGTGGCTGTTTTCCGATATAAGCCAGAATACCGCCATCTACATAGAGCACGTGGCCATTGACAGCGTCAGAGGCGTGGGATGCCAGGAACACAGCGGGTCCGCCCAGTTCTGAGGGGTCGAGCCAGCGTCCGGCAGGAGTCTTGGCGCAGATGAACGAGTCGAACGGATGGCGGCTGCCATCTGCCTGACGCTCGCGCAGAGGAGCAGTCTGAGGAGTGGCGATATAGCCCGGACCGATACCGTTGCACTGGATGTTGTATTCGCCATACTCTGAGCAGATGTTGCGGGTGAGCATCTTCAAACCACCCTTGGCAGCAGCATAGGCCGACACTGTTTCGCGTCCCAGTTCGCTCATCATAGAGCAGATGTTGATAATCTTGCCCTCCTTGCGCTCCATCATCTCGGGGATAACGGCGCTGGCGCAGATAAACGGACCCACCAAGTCGATGTCGATAACCTGCTGGAACTCGGCGCGCTTCATTTCGTGCATGGGGATGCGCTTGATGATACCTGCGTTGTTCACAAGGATGTCAATCTGTCCCACCTCCTGGTGTATTTTTTCTACGAGTGCCTTCACAGCGTCTTCGTTGGTCACGTCGCACACATAGCCCTTCACGTTCTCTATGCCAGCCTCTTTGTAGTTGGCAAGTCCGCGCTCCAAGGCAGCCTCGTTAATGTCGTTGAAGATAATGGTTTTGATGCCAGCCTCTACAAAAGCCTTGGCAATGTTGAAGCCGATACCGTAAGAAGCACCGGTAATCCAGGCATTCTTACCTTCTAATGAAAACAGACTTTTCATGGTTTTGTGTAAAAATATTTGTTGTGGTTTAACTGTTTGTTGCCTTATTTCAAATCGGTAATCTTAGAGAAGTCCTGATCGCCGTAGTCAAGATTCTCTCCGCCCATACCCCAGATAAAGGTGTAGTTGTGTGTGGCGGCGGCGCTGTGGATGCTCCATTCGGGAGAGAGCACAGCCTGATCGCCCTTCATCCAGATGTGGCGTGTTTCGTTCACCTCGCCCATGAAGTGGCATACAGCCTGTTCCTCGGGTACCTCAAAATAGAAGTAGGCTTCCATTCTGCGGCTGTGCACGTGGGCGGGCATGGTGTTCCACACACTACCGGTGGCAAGTTCTGTCATACCCATCTGCAGTTGGCAGGTAGGCAGCACCTGGTTTACTATCATCTTGTTGATGTTGCGCTCGTTGCTCATCTCCAAAGAGCCCATGTGTGCCACTACTGCATCTGCCTTGGTCACCTTTTTGCAGGGATAGGAGGTGTGTGCGGTGCATGAGTTGAAGTAGAACTTGGCAGGGCAGGCAGCGTCTTTGGATGCGAAAACCACATCGCGGTCGCCACTACCGATATACAGCGCCTCTTTGAATCCCAAGGTAAAGGTCTCGTCGCCCACCTTCACGGTGCCTTCTCCCTGACCCACGTTGAAAATACCAATCTCTCGGCGTGTGGTGAAGTAGGGAGCCTTCAGCGGGTCAATAGCTTCCAGTTTCAGTGCTTCGTTCACGGGCATGGCTCCTCCCACCACCATGCGGTCGTACATGGAATAAACCATGTTCACTTCATCGGCGGCAAACACCTTTTCTATCAAGAAGTCGCGGCGGATGCGGGTGGTGTCGTAACTCTTGGCATCTTCAGGATGAGATGCGTAGCGGATTTCATAATTTGTCTTCATGATTTTTCTTTTTTTATAATATACTATCTTCTGCAAAGATACAACAAAAAGGTGTAGCCACCTAATTATTCCCTTTTTTTTCATTTTTTTTACCCGGCACACTCCCCCGTGGTTCATAGGTCAGAGATGCTCTTTAAATGAGGTTATTGGACGGCTCTAAATGTGAATAAACATTTAAAATGGGGCCTTTGTTTTAACATTTTGGGGTGGTAAAAACTCCTAAAACTGCATAAATATACACTCAAACTGTATAATGATGCAGTTTGATGGGAGAGCTTTCTGATGTAGGGTGGGGTGTTGGTGGTTGGAAAATATGCTAAGTCGAAACCGAAAAAATTTGGAATTGCATTTTGATGTTTGTAACTTTACACTCCGAAA
>CALZNR010000081.1 GCA_945827565.1 uncultured Prevotella sp. | reverse complement strand
TACACACTGCATATCGTCGGCAGCGTCAGATGTGTATAAGAGACAGGGTCTATTTTGCACTGGTTGATAATGGCAATTGCTTTTCTGATGTCCATGGGGATGCACAGGTGGCGTGCCAAACCATTTCCAGAACCGCAAGGGATGATGCCAAGGGCTGTGGAGGTGTGGACCAACGAGCGTGCCACTTCGTTGACTGTGCCGTCTCCACCTACGGCAACGACTATGTCGGTGTGGCCTTTAACCGCATTGCGTGTCAGTTCTGCTGCATGACCAGCATACTCGGTAAACAGCACCTTATAGTCAAACTTGGTTTTGTCCAGCGTTTGACTGATGATATCGGGAATCTCTCCTTTTTTGTGGGTTCCCGACAGCGGATTTACTATAAAGGTTACACTTTTCATCAATGATGTTCATGCAAATTTACTATATTTGTTTCTTTTTTCGCACATCTTATATCATAAAAAAGGCAAAAGGAAAGAATTGTTATAAAAAAGTTTAGAAGTTTCGTAAAAAATATGTAACTTTGCAGCCTAATTGCTTAAGTGAAAGACAAGACACCTATTTTATATGGGACAGTTACAAGAAAGATACAAGAATTATCGCGAGCCCCAGAAGTTTATGGAGGCTGGCGTATATCCTTACTTCCGTGCAATAACCAGCAAACAGGGTACGGAGGTGGAAATGGAAGGTCACCGAGTGCTGATGTTCGGATCTAATGCTTATACAGGTTTGACTGGTGATCAGAGAATTATTGATGCTGCCAAGGCTGCCCTGGACAGGTATGGCTCTGGTTGTGCTGGTAGTAGATTCCTGAACGGTACACTTGATTTGCATGTGCAACTGGAACAGGAGTTGGCTGAATTTGAAGGCAAGGAAGACTGTCTTTGTTTTTCTACTGGCTTTACTGTCAATGCAGGTGTTATTTCGGTAGTGGTTGGAAGAGGCGACTATATTATATGTGATGACCGTGACATGCGAGTATCGTTGATGGAAGACGTTTGTCGTTTGCGAGACCGCTCCATTACAAGCATAATGACATGGAGGATTTGGAGAATATCCTCAAGACTTTGCCCTATGAAGCTGTTAAGCTGATAGTGGTGGACGGTGTGTTTTCCATGGAGGGCGACCTTTGCAAGTTGCCTCAGTTGGTGGAATTGAAACACAAGTACAACTGCTCGCTGATGGTGGATGAAGCACATGGACTTGGCGTATTTGGTAGAGAGGGTAGAGGTGTGTGCGACCATTTCGGACTGACAGATGAGGTAGATCTTATCATGGGTACCTTCTCCAAGTCTTTGGCAAGTATTGGTGGTTTTATCGCCGGCGACAAAGACACCATTAACTATCTGCGCCACACTTGCCGTACTTATATCTTCAGTGCTTCAAACACTCCTGCTGCAACCGCTGCGGCTCGCGAGGCTCTCCACATTATGAGACAAGAGCCTGAACGCCTGAAGAACCTCTGGAATGTAACCAATTATGCCCTGAAGCGTTTCCGTGAGGAGGGATTTGAGATAGGAGAGACAGAGAGCCCTATCATTCCTCTGTATGTACATGATATTGACAAAACATTCTTAGTGACAAAATTGGCATTTGATGCGGGTGTGTTTATCAATCCTGTGATTCCGCCTGCATGTGCTCCTCAAGATACCTTAGTAAGATTTGCCTTGATGGCCACACATACCGAGGAACAGGTAGAGAGAGGCGTACAGGCTTTGGCCAGGATTTTTAGAGAACAAGGCATTATCAAATAAAAATACAAATGAAATTTTGTGGATGTGAAATGTTTTTTGTACCTTTGCATCCGCAATCCGAGGTGTAGCGCAGTTGGTAGCGTTCCTGGTTTGGGACCAGGCTGTCGCAGGTTCGAGTCCTGTCACCTCGACAGAAAGGCTCCGTTTCACATAAAATGTGAAATGGAGTCTTTTAGTTTTGGTGGGTAATTGCATTTTTATTCTGTCTTATTTGTGTTCCATTTCAAATTATTTCTTATCTTTGCATGAGGACGGAGGACAGTGGATAAATATATCTTTACACACACACCTATTGCATGGCATGAGTAGATTCTTAATGAAAGATAAGTTCAGACTGGTATTGTTGCTTGTATTGTTTCCTCTATGGGCGTTTGCTCAGAATGAGTTCTTGTTTAGGGAGATAAATGCTCGTCAGGGATTGGCAGACAATAGCGCACAAACCATCAAGTGCCTGGCTGATGGCAGGATGGTCATCTCTTCCATTGGCTATGTCAACTTCTTTGATGGAATCAATTTTGTGTCTGTTCAGACACCCAATGCCAGATATGAATTGCCCAATTACAGAGGCAATTACCACATGTACATAGACAACAAGATGCGCCTGTGGCTAAAGCACAGATATGATGTGGCGTGCGTTGACCTGAAGACTGAAAGTCTGGTGTATAACGTGGATTCCATATTCAAGTCTGAAGGCTGTGAGGGGATTGTTGAGGATATGTTTGTAACAACCGACAGCACATTGTGGATAATGAGCGACGGAAAACTGAGATGTGCAGAGAATAAGCATCAGTTCCCCGTTTCTTATAAATACAACCTTCAAGATGTTGAAACATGGAAAGACTGTCTGTTCATGTTTTATGAGAACGGAATGGCGATGTGCTACAATATGAATACAGGCAAATACATGTATTCTACCTATGCTTATCAGGGGCAGGTGGGTCAGAACTTGTCATCGTCATCGCTGGTGTTGAAAACAAAGGATGCTCTTTTTCAAATCAGAAATGGAAAGCAGCATGCTGTGCTGTTGCGCTTCTCTCCTGAAAAAAGGCAATGGCGAATGCTCTTGAACAAGGATTACAGTCTGAATAACATGGTACACCAAAATGGCGTGCTTTATGTTCCTTCGGCCTATGGATATTGGGAGTACGATTTGAAGAGAGATACGCTGGTAAACCATGAAGAGATAAGGCTGTTGAGTGGCAAGCGACTTGTGACTGACATGAATGTGCTGAATTTCGATAAGCAGGGTGGCATGTGGATTGGTACAGAAAAGAGAGGAGTGCTGTATGGAAAACCAATTACATCGCCATTTAAGAGATATGCGTGGAATGGAGGAGGAAAGGCTGAGAAATATGCTGCCCTGATGGATGAGCATGGAATTGAAGAGACTTTCTTGAACAAGCGTGGAGTGAACGACAGTATTATCGACAGCAGAGGCTGGAAGTGGGTGGCTACATTTAAGGGCTTGCTACTTTATAAAAATCCTGATAATGAGCAGCCTGACAGCCTTTTTACAGTCAAAGACGGATTGCTCAATAATATTATACACTCGTTGGTTGAGGATGATTTGCATAATATATGGGTCTCGTGTAGTTATGGCATCGCATGTGTGGTGGTGAAAAATGGCAGGGTGAAATTTATCAACGCCTACAATGAGTTGGACAATGTACCAGCAGAAACATTTTTGCCGAATAGAGTGATGAAGATGGAGGATGGGACCATCTTGATGCAAACAACTGACCATATCCTCACTGTCGATCCAAAGAAATTCACTATGATGGAGACAACAAGCCTTAGGTTGAAACCCATACTGACAGCAATGATGGTGAACGGCAATTATGTAAGTGCAGGTTATAACGAGAATATTGGTCTCTATCTTCCCGAAGCCTTGTCGCGTACCAAAGAGATAAGTTTGGAATATAATCAGAATTCTGTTACGTTGAGTTTCTCTTCACTGAATTATTTCCGCCCGTTGCAGACTTTTTATAAAGTGCGAGTGAAAGGATATAATGCAGAATGGAAGGATTGGAAGATACTGTCGTATTTCAATGCAAAGGAGAATGTTGATAACCGTGGAACCTTGAAGGTTCACCTTTTGGCGTTGGAGCCTGGCACATATACTGTGGAGGTGCAGTCGTCAATGTTCCCATACGAGTGGAAGGAAGAGCCTACTGTGCTTACATTGGTGGTCAATGAACCCTGGTGGGAGAAGTCGGGTATTCGGATGATTTTTTTGCTGGCTATTGTGATTCTGCTCATACTGAACGCCGTACAATATAAACGCTTCTATCGTAAGAAGATGGTATGTGGGAATAAGGAGATGCAGATAGTCAAGCGTTTGCGAAGCTATTTGTTTGATTTCTCCATTGCGCAGGAGAAGGTGTTGTCGAGAAATGATGGCGAGTTGAGATGGAACAATCTTAGCGAACAAGAATCATTGGATGAGCGATTTGTACATGCCGTGATAAAACTTCAGCCACTTATGCTGGAAAAAGCAGCAGAAACAGACCTTCACAAAATACTGTCTGTTGTGGGGATGAAAAGGAATAGCTTTTTGAAAATGGTGGCAGACAATATTGGTCTTAATCCCAAATTGCTTGTGTATGCCATTCAAATTGAGAAGGCAAAGAACCTGCTCAGGACTACATCGCTGAAAGTTGAGGAGATCGCAGCTGCGTGCAATTTCTCCACACCAAACTATTTTATTGCTTGCTTCTATCATGCGGTGCGTAAAACACCGTTAGACTATCGGAATTCTATTTAAAGAACAACTGACGATAGGCTGCCAGTCGCCATGTCCTATCGTTTATGCCCCGATAATAGACGTAGAGCTGATACCTGTTTTCTGTTTGGTAAAAGTTGCCCTCGCTTTCTAAGTTCTGCTGCCCTTGAACGTAGTGGTATGAGTAATACCCTTGTTTCAGAAGAACCGTTTGGTGATATGCCTCATCTTGCTCATCATATTGCATCTCATAGTGTGAAATGTCTTCGTCTGTGGACCACCAACCGCGCACGTATATGGGTACGTTTGTGGGATTGGGCGACTTGAGATGATAATGCACATATACATAGTCGCACGTGGTTTCATTTTCAAAGTTATCGCTGTTGCGGATGTAGAAAGCACCGTTGGCATCCTGATCGTAGATGTAGTTGTGGCGTGGCTCATCTGTAAAGAGATATGCGTGGTAGCTATCTCCATCCCACCACATCTTGTCAATACCCAGCGTGCTGTGGCTCAACGAGAGTGTTTCGTATTTCCTATACTCGTTGCCTCCTTGAAAAATCAGGTCGCGGTGATGCGTCCATGCCAAGCCATCATGCTTGACAAAGGTTGGTTTGGGGTTGATGACTGCTGTCCTATCTTCGTCGTTTTGCTTCACAATGGTGAAGATCTGTTGGTCAATGTTGGTAACTCTGTGGTTGGGGTATCTTACGGTGATGTCCAACTGCTGGTGAGCTTTGTTGAAATCTATATCGGTATTGGTGTGCACCTCCATTGCAACAGTCATAGATTGCTCTGTAACCATGAACTCCACCTGAAACATCTTTTTGTTGTCTTCATTTTCGTCATATACGATAAGCCTATAGTTTCCACTCATTTTCAGTTTGCAATAATCATTGGGGATTTGCAGTTGATAGTGAGTATAGGGTACAACCGTGCCTCTTGAATTTTCATAATCCTCTATTGGTATGTTGTTGAACCCATCTAAATAGTCGCTCTCAAAAATACCTTCAGACTTACTCCAATCTGCTTCGCAATGCTCAATGGTATATGTGAACCTGTGAAATTCGTGAGATAGTTCATCAAAACCAATCTGCAGGATGTCTTTGCCATTCAAATTCATCACTGGCGGTGAAAGCCAGTCGTTATTGACCACAGCCTGTACGGTTTTGATATTCGGGGCATATACAATGCACTTTGTATGAATACGGTTAAAACTGCATAATGAAAGCAGAAGCAACAACAGAATCTTTGTTCTTATCATACAGGCTGATGTTTCAAGTGTTTTGAAAAATACAAAAAGAGCCAAGAACACCAATGCCATGCCTTGTGGATTGTTTGTTCTTGACTCGATACGGATTATATGTTCTATCAAACAGTAGATTACTTCTTGTTGATAGCCATGTCAACAGTAACGGCTACAGCTACAGTAGCTCCTACCATGGGGTTGTTTCCCATGCCAAGGAATCCCATCATCTCTACGTGTGCAGGAACAGAAGAGGAACCTGCAAACTGTGCATCAGAGTGCATGCGTCCCAATGTATCTGTCATACCATAAGAAGCAGGACCGGCAGCCATGTTGTCGGGGTGAAGAGTTCTACCTGTACCACCACCAGAAGCAACAGAGAAGTATGGTTTGCCTGCGAGCACACGCTCTTTCTTATAGGTACCTGCAACGGGATGCTGGAAACGGGTGGGGTTTGTAGAGTTACCTGTGATGGACACGTCAACATCTTCCAACCAGTTGATGGCAACACCTTCGCGAACATCGTCAGCTCCATAGCAATTCACCTTGGCGCGAGGACCATCAGAATAAGCAATGCGGTTTACTACGTTCACCTTGCCAGTGTAATAATCAAACTTGGTTTGTACATAGGTGAAACCGTTGATGCGGCTGATGATCATGGCTGCATCCTTGCCCAATCCGTTGAGGATCTGTCTCTTATACACATCTCCGAGCCCACGAGACAGGCAGA
>CALZNR010000080.1 GCA_945827565.1 uncultured Prevotella sp. | reverse complement strand
AGATTTCTGCCTGTCTCGTGGGCTCGGAGATGTGTATAAGAGACAGCAAAGAAGGCAAGCAGAAGAATGGTGGCACGCCTCTTTTATTCTAACAACATGAAAACAATAATTTTTGCAGCGTTGCTGTCTGCTGCCGGTATAATGTCTGCAAACGCACAGGAAGCAGTGGATATTAGCGCAAACTATGGTTATACTTTTATGCCTTCTTGCCTTACAACTAATGGGAAAGCTGCTTTTGTAGGAATCAACGAGGATGAACCAGACAACATGACAGCCTCGATTAGGGATGCGGATATGAAGGTTGTGAAACAATTTAAAATCAATAAAACTGTTGCACTCATGAGGAGCTATAGTGAGAGTGCGATTGTCAAACCCTCTGGTGCAGAAATAAAGTACATACAATACCAATGGAAAATTTATGACAACGAAGGGGAACCTGTGACAGCAACAGACATGAACTCTTTAATAGAAAGGATGTCTGAGATATATGCAGGCCAACAATTTTATGGATTTACAGACTTTAAGGGCAATGTAAGCTGCCATTCTTCAGATACAACAGATTGTTATTATCCGCATTGGTTTGGCACTGCATATCCATTTGAGTATTATTCCATTATAGATGGAACCGTATATCAGATTAGGGTAGCTTATAATCCTACCTTTAGTCAGGCTGATTTAGACAATGCTGAGTGGAAAAAAGGTGACTCGTTTGGCGAGCAAAATATTTGTTTGTATCCTATTTTGCCGATAGACTATTACAACTGTGACACCAACATTTTTTATACACATTATATCTATGCATCACAAGCATTGTTCAATGATGACGATAAGTGGGAGTATATTCTCCCGCAATATGGTCCGGTTAAGAAGAACATAGGTGATCCAATAGTTTATGGGTCTGATGAAAAAGGTGTCATACTTTCCAGAACTGTATATGAGGAACCAGAAAATTTGGGATTTGGCATATACGATGAAGATGGAAACGTGATTGCTTCTTTTGACGCCCCACACACCTCTTTGATTCGTTATTTTGTTTCTAATGGGAACACATATTTGGTTGCAAGTACCTCGGATGAACTTATCTGTTTCAAATACAACCGAACTACAACATCTTTCAAGGAGATAAGCCGCAGCAAGTCTAATGCCCCTATCATCAGCATGAATGGGCGCAGAATCACGGTGGGTGCAGATGGCAACAACATTGATGAGGCCGTGCTCTACGACATGGGAGGGCGCAGTATCGCCTCTTCGCGCCGCACGAACAGCGACAACATCACCATCAATGCAGCCAATGTGGCGCAGGGTGTGTACAACGTGGCCCTGAAGAACAAAGGCAGGATTGCCAGTGCACAAAAGATTATCATCAAGTGATGACGTTCGGGACTGTGCTGTAAATACCTCTGTCGCGGCACAGTCCCACTCCGTTTTTTAGATGTATAAAAAGAAAAGGAATAAGTTCACCGCCACCCTTGGCCTATCAAGGGAAATTCATTTCATCATCTCCACAACATCCTGCGGCAGCATCGTATTCCCTGCATCTTCTTTCGGCGGATTCTTGAGAAACAAGACAGGAAGAATCTTGTAATCCTTGGCAAACGGCAACAGATGGACTTTACGCAGAAGTTCAGCTGTCAGCTGTTTTCCGTTCTCTTGACTTGTCCATTTGCACTCGCCCACCAACAGGTATTTTTTGTCAAGCGATTCGGCCATCACGTCAAACTCCAACTGTTCCGGTTTTTTCTTCTCGTTGAGCACCGCTCCCCACCAGCGTTTTGCCTTGCCGTAAACAATTCCGTTCACCATATTACCCGTTACGGCATCCCTGCACAGTTTTTCCCAATGCCTGCTTGCATACTCTGTGAAATGGACTGTCAAGGCCTGCTCCAACGGCAAACGCCGACCGAGTTCGATGAACGAACGGTTGGGCACCACAAACTGATAGTAGAACTCCATAAACGGGTCGGCTATCTTGTATAGGCTCTTCTTCGCATTCTTTTCGTCAATTCCAAAAGGAACATCTTTTTCCAAGAAACCAAGGTCGATAAGTTTCTTCAGCGGACGTGCCAGATTGGTTGCCGGCTCACCACATCTGGAAGCAATCTCAGAAAGACGGTTGGAGCCAGAGCCGATATAAGACATGATGGTGGAAGTTTTAACAATATCCTTCACATCATCCTGAAACAGTTTTACCGGCTCTTCGTAAAGAGTGCCGTTGACAGAGAGGATATTGTGCCACAAGGCATCAGCGAGCGAGCTTCTGGTTTCCCTGAGTTCCCAATAGCGGGGCACTCCTCCCCACACGGCATACTCCTCTATGGCACCCACCGCATCGAGATGCAGAGCCTCCTGAACATACGGCAAGCGTATCGGCGCAAGCCTCATAATTTCATCTGCACGGCCATACAGCGGGGCAGCAGCATCAAGAAAGAGCCCATACATCATGTTTTGTGATGAACCGCAAAGCACAAGGTGATACTTCAGTTGTTTTTCGTCAACCAGTTTTTGCAGCACCGACGGCAGTTCGGGGGATTGCTCCACTATATATGGAAATTCATCCAAACACAGAGTGAAACGCTTGTCGGTGCGATAGTTGACGGCCCGAAACAAGGACTCCCAATCCGGATAGGTCAACTTGTCAAAATCAGGAAATGCCTGTGCTATCACCTTTGCCAGCAAAGCCCTCTGATGTTGCCCTTCCGAACGGTCGGCAAGGAAATAAACGTCGCTGTCCGACAACCCTCTTTTGATAAGTGTTGACTTGCCTAAGCGCCTTCGACCGTACATAACTACCAGCGCAGACTTATCTCTCGACAGGGCATCTCTCAAGCGTTTGGTCTCTTCTGTTCTATCAACGAATTTCATGGTTATATTTATTATGCAGTGCAAACATAATGTTTTTGCTGCATAATTCAAAACTTTGAGGCAGATATTTTCTTCCATTTTTGAATAACCTGCACCTGCAGAGGGCTATTGCAGAGCCGAATACACACGCATCAGGTCACGGCACAGCACCTCGTCGGTGAAACGGAGGGCATGCTGCCGCCCACGGGCAATCATCTCGGCACGCAAGGCCTCATCGCCCATCACCCGCTGAATGGCTTCTGCCATGCCTTTGGCATCATCGGGATGCACATACAGACAGCCATCGCCACCAGCCTCTTCCAAACAAGAACCCGTGCAGCCAATGGCTGGCAGAGAGGCTGTGACAGCCTCGAGCAGGGGGATGCCAAAGCCCTCTATGCGTGAGGGATAGACAAAGGCGGTGGCAAGATAATAGAACGCTGGCAGATGGGCATAGCCCACATTATGGAGAAAGGTGAACGTGGATGTGATGCCGTGACGGGCCAGGAACGTCTGTAGGCGTGCCGTGTAGGGCGTGCGCTTGCCCACTGCCACCACATGGGGCAACTGTGCCTCTGGGGTGCCCGTGTCCCTCATCTGCACCAATGCCTTTGCCACCAGCATCAGGTTCTTGCGCTCTTCAATGCTGCCCACATACAGCAAAAAACGCTGCGGCAGGTGATAGAGCAACTTCACCTGGTCTAACCTCTCCTGCGGAGGACGCTGCGCAAAGATGCGGTCGCACCCCTGATACACCACCTCTATCTTGCTGGAATCAATGCCATAGAAATACACAATCTCTTGCTTGGTGTATTCGCTCACAGCAATAATCTTGTCGGCATTGATGCACGCACGGCGAAACTTGAAATTATAGATGATGCGGTCGATGGGACGGTAATACTGCGGATAGCGCAGGAAGATAAGATCGTGGATGGTGACCACACTGCGGCATCCTGCCTTGCGGATGGTGAGCGGCAGTTCGTTGCTCAACCCATGAAACACCTGGATGCCCTCCCGGCGCAGGTCGCCGCCCATGCCCCACACACGCCACAACGAAGCCAGCCGCTGCGCCAAGGGGGTGAGGGGAAAATGGCAATGCAGGGCCTTGAGGGTGGGAATCTCATGGAGAAACGGTGTTTTCTTCTGATTTGGAATAAACAGGTGATAATCGTTTTCGGGATGCTGCTCTGAGAGAATACGCAACACAAAGCGGCTGTAGTTGCCTAATCCGGTGCGGTTTTGCGCCGCCCTTTTCCCATCAAATCCTATCTTCATATACTGCTTTAGTGGAATAGTGTGAACCTGTGCAAAGGTATATATAATCTGTCAAGCACACAACAAAAGGGTGGATTTATTAAAACATTTGTTTTCTTTTAGTTATCTTTGCAGGCGCTACCTGTGGCGTCATAGGTCAACCCCACATACAGAGAACATGATGAACCAGTTGACACAACGCATCCATACCTTTCTGTCCAAACCCTTCTTCAGCGATCCGCGCACCCTGCTGGGCCTGTGGCTGCTGCTGCCCGTGGTGTCGGCACTGATGAAGATAAACAAGTGCAACAACTTCCTGATATTCAAATACGTGTTCTGGCACACATGGAACGGCACCCCACTCTACGAGGCCTATCCCGAGGAGTATTTTGACGTGAACCACTACGGACCGCTGTTCAGCATGGTGATAGCGCCCTTTGCTGTGCTGCCCCACCCCTTAGGACTGCTGTTCTGGCATGTGGCAATGGCGCTGGTGCTGTTTGTGAGCATACGCAAGTTGCCAGTGCGGCAGGGACAGCAGATAATGATACTGTGGTACTGCGCCCACGAACTGCTCACCGCCCTGTTTATGAGCCAGTTCAACATTGCGGTGGCGGCCATCGTCATCGGCACGTTTGTGTGTATAGAAAAGGAGCGTGAGGGCACCGCCGCCCTACTCATTGTGCTGGGCACGCTGGTGAAGCTGTATGGCATTGTGGGACTTGCCTTCTTCTTCTTCAGCCGGCACAAGGTGCGCTTTGTGCTGTGGATGCTGGCATGGGGAGTGGTGCTCTTTGCCCTGCCCATGCTGATAAGCAGCGGCGAATACGTGATGGAGCAGTACAGGGAGTGGTATATCTGCCTGACGGAGAAGAACGCCGAAAACCTGATGGCAGGCGGACAGAACATATCACTGCTGGGCATGGTGCGCAAGATTTCGGGCTGCATGAACTACTCTGACCTGTGGCTCATTGTGCCGGGAGTGGTGCTCTTTGCCGGTCCGTACCTGCGCCTGAGGCAATACAGGCACCTGGCGTTCCGACTGATGTGGGTGGCATCGGTGCTGATGTTTACGGTGCTGTTCAGCACGGGCAGCGAATCGAGCGGCTACATCATTGCACTGGCAGGCGTGGGCATCTGGTATGTGGCAGTGCCCTGGAAGCGGAGCAAGTGGGATGTGGCACTCATGGTGTTTGCCTTTATACTTACCAGCATGTCGCCCAGCGACCTGTTTCCGGCATTTCTGCGCAAGCAGTATGTACAGCCCTACGCCCTGAAGGCCCTGCCCTGCATACTGATATGGGGCAAACTGATGTGGGAGATGTACACCAAAGACTATGCCGCCCTGCCACAGAATGACCATCATAACACAAAAGAAGAACAATGAACCAACGCTATCTGATTTCATCGCCCTGCCACCTGGTAGTGAACCTGCTGCTGGTATATGTGATTTACGAACTGTGCCGACTGGCCTTTCTGCTGGAAAACTACAGCGTGTTTGCCCCTAACCTTACATGGGCATCGGCAGCAGAGATGCTCAAAGGCGGATGGATGTTTGACACCTCTGCCATTCTCTACACCAACGCCCTGTATATCGTGCTGATGCTGCTGCCCCTGCATCTGAAGGAGCACCACCTGTGGCAGTGCACCGCCAAATGGGTGTTTGTGGTGTGCAACACCATAGGTGTGGTGGCCAACCTGTGTGATGCCGTGTACTTTCAATACACCGGAAGGCGCACCACAGTGACCGTGTTTCAGGAGTTTGCCAGCGAAAACAACATCGGGGGTGTGATAGGCACCGAACTGCTGCGCCACTGGTATCTTGTGCTACTGGCGGCGGGCATGGTGTTTGCCCTGTGGCATTGGTCGCTGCCCCGGTTCAAGAAGTGCAGCAACAAGCAACACGCCCCTGCACGCCCCTCGTACAAGCAGGTGGGCGGATGGCGCTACTATGCCCTGCACACCCTGTGGCTGGCAGTGGCAGTGCCCCTGTGCATCGGCGGTATGCGTGGCGGATTTACCACCGCTGTGCGCCCCATCACCATCAGCAATGCCAACCAGTATGTGGACAGACCCTTGGAAGCTGCCCTGGTGCTCAACACCCCCTTTGCCCTGATACGCACCATAGACAAGCCCATCTTTGAGGTGCCACACTACTTTGGCGAGGAAGAACTGAACACCATCTACTCGCCACTGCACCTGCCTGCCGACAGCGTGAAGCCCAACAGGAAGAATGTGGTGGTGCTCATCGTGGAGAGTTTTGGCAGGGAGTATATCGGTGCCTATAACCAATGGCTCGACAACGGCACCTACAAGGGATATACCCCTGTCTCTTATACACATCTGACGCTGCCGACGATATGCAGTGT
>CALZNR010000079.1 GCA_945827565.1 uncultured Prevotella sp. | reverse complement strand
GATTTCTGCCTGTCTCGTGGGCTCGGAGATGTGTATAAGAGACAGATCATACGCAGTGCCCTGCCCTACAACGAGAGTTTGGCAAAAAGTCTGCAAGCCGATCAGCACTTCATTTGGATTACACTGCTTGCCATTGCACTGCTTAGCATGGTGCTCTACCGCTTCACCCACCCTCTAAGCAAGAACATCTCGGCACTGAGAACCTTTGCCCGCAGAGCTGATGCCAACGAAAATCTGGAACCAGAAGAACTGGCAGCCTTTACCAACGATGAACTGGGAGAGATTTCGGAACACATCATCAAACTGTACATGCAGTTGAGACATACCAAGGAGGAGCAAAACCGCCTGAAACGAGAACTGACACAAAACATTGCTCACGAACTGAAGACACCTGTGGCAGGCATACGGGGCTACTTGGAAACCATACTCACCCACCCCAACATTACCGATGCCATGCGACAGCAGTTCCTGGAGCGCAGTTATGCACAATCGCAAAGACTGAGCAGTCTGCTTGCCGACATCTCCACACTGAACCGCATGGACGATGCTCCAGAGATGCTGCCCTTTGAAGATGTGGATCTCAGTGCAATGGTGAAACAGATTGCCACAGAAACTGCACTACAGTTTGAAAGTCATGGCATGACACTTGTGAACTTGCTGCCCGAGAATATCCATCTCAAAGGCAACCCCTCCATGCTATACAGCATTTTCCGAAACCTCACCGACAATGCCTTGGCATACGCTGGCGATGGCACCACAGTGACCCTGTCTATGGAGCACCGCAACAACAAGATGCACTTTACCTTCAGCGACAACGGTGTGGGCATCCCCACAGAGCACCAGAAGCGCATCTTTGAACGTTTCTACCGTGTGGATAAAGGCAGAAGCAGAAAGATGGGAGGCACGGGTTTGGGACTTGCCATTGTGAAGAATGCCGTGCTACTCCACGGTGGAAGTATCAGCGTGCACAACAACAGCAACGGTGGAGCCTGCTTCGATTTTTCACTACAAGCAGGAGTTTGAGGGGCTCGAACAGCACATCAAATAAGCCATCAAATATTCCCATGCACCGTCTTTTGACTTATTTTTTGCCTATCCTGCTATAAAACAGCACAAAAAACGCTTAATAATTGCTGCTTTCCAACTTTTTATTTAACTTTGTGCACACCTAAAACATTCTGAAACACAATGCACAAAGATGCCTCCCCATACCGACTGCTGAGATTGGTGACATTTGTACTTCTTGCTTTGATGCCTTTCCACACAGAGACAAGCGCACGCAACTATACGGAAGACCATCCCTTACGCTATGTAGATAGTTGGGACTTGTGGCCCTTTTCCTATCTTGACGATAATGGCAACCCCACGGGCTTCAACATTGACCTTATCAAGGCTCTAATGAAACGGCTGGACATCCCCTATGAGATTCAGCTAAAACACTCTTCCAATGCTTATGAAGATCTGCAGAAAGGCGAGTCTGACTTGATTATGGGTATGCACGCACCCTTCCATGATACCTATGGAAAATATGGTCACAACGTTGTTGTGCTGTTCACCCACAGCATTGTTTCTTCCAAAAGAAACCCCACAAAGATAAGCAAATTCAGCGAACTGAACAGTGCATCCATCATGGTGCACGAGAACTCCTTCTCGCACCACATGATGCAAGACTCTGGCATTGCCAATAGGGTAACTCCCTACGATGACATGAAGGAGGCGGTGCTGATGGTCAACTCCAACGACACTATGCAGGTGCTGTGGAACACCATGTCGCTGAAGTGGCTGGTAAACAACTACAAGCTCGAAGATGTGGTCATCACCCCTGTGGCAATGCCCCACGGAGAATACCGCTTCATGTCAAACGACTCGTTGCTTTTGGCACGACTCGACAGCGCATACACTGAGATGGTCATCAACGAGGAAATACAGCCATTGCGCAACAAGTGGTTCTATCCCGAATATAGAGACACGGGCATCCCCTCCTATGTATGGACCATCCTTTGGGTTATCGTGATAGTGATTGCCATCACCTTGGTGACCAGCGTGATGTACCGGCGCAAGGAGAAACAGGTGACCCATGCACTGAACAACCAGAACAGACAACTGCAACTGTACCTGAACTCTGGCAAGGTGGAACTATGGACCTACGAAGTGGCTACCAGGAAAATACAACGCATCACCACCAGTGAGAATAGCCATGCCAACAGCGTATTTGGACTGCCCGTGAACTTCACATTGGAAGACTTCAACCGCATCACTTCCGCCATCAACAGCATCAAGCAGGGTGACAGAAAAAACGCGAGTTTAGTGGTTAAAGGATATACTGACAAGCAAAACACCAATCTGCACTACTACAACCTAAGCCTATCGGTGCTGCAACAAACGCAGGGAGTGCCCTCGCTGATACTTGGCACACAGGTGGATGTGACCAAGCAATACCTCCTTGAACAAGCCAACAAGGAGCGCCTGCTGCAATACTACACGCTGTTTGACTCTGCCATGATGGATATGGCATACTTGGACAAAGACGGATATCTTGTGAACCTGAACGACCAAGCATGCAAAACGCTGGGCATCAAAGACAAATCGGGACTGAAGAAGGCTCGCCTACATGTCAGTGGAATCATACCGCTACAGGGCATCACGCCCAATAGTAAAGAGATTCAGTGGACCTCATCGTTCAACAATCTGGATGAGGAGCGTGCCAACGGTAAAATTAAGTTCATAGGACGTAGCGGAACACTCTACTACGAGTCTATCTCACTGCCTATTTTGGACAAGGATGGTAATCTGGATTGCACCTACATCGTGGGGCGCAACATCACCAGTCTGGTAGAGAATATTCACGAAGAGCAAGAACGTTCAAGACACATCCACGAAGCCACCCGACGCATCCAAAACTACATCGACAACATCAACTATGTGCTGGAGGAGAGTGATATCAACATTGCCAACTACTATCTCGACTCCAAGAACCTGAAGATAACGCGCAACCTGCACATGCCCAAACTGATACTTCCGCAGTTGAAGTGTCTCAGAATGACAGACATGAAAGACTGGCGCCGGCTTATCAACGCCTTTGAACGCATGGACCGCCAGCAGGCGGGCAGTATAAGTCTGCTACTGAAAACCATCTTCGACGACGAGGAAGGACGCCCCCTGCACATGAGTTTCGATGCGGTGCCCGTATATAGCGAGAAAGGAAAGATAGACCACTACTTTGGTCTGTGCCGCAACGTGAGCGAACTGGTGGAAACGGAGCGACTGTTAGAGATTGAAACAAAAAAAGCACAGGAGGCAGAAACGCTGAAGAACGCCTTCCTGCGCAACATGAGCCACGAGATACGCACCCCACTCAATGCCGTCATTGGTTTTGCAGAACTCTTCGACACCGACCACGACCCTGAAGATGAAGCCATCTTTGTGGAGGAAATCAAGAAGAATACCGATATCCTGCTGAAACTGGTCAACGATATTTTGCTGCTCTCACGCCTGGATGCCAACATGATTGAGTTCAAGAACCAGCCCACCGACATGATCAATACCATCGAGGCTCATTGTAACATAGGCTGGAGCAAGTACCTGAACAACGACACCCAAGTGCAGTTTGACCACACCTACGATAAACTGGTGGTGAATACCGACCGCGAGAATCTGGCACGCATCATAGAGCATATTGCCGGCAACGCAGCCCACTACACCAAGCGAGGCTACATCCGTGTGAAATACAGTTACCACGGCGGCAACCTGATTGTCTCTATCGAAGACACAGGAGTAGGTATGAGCGAAGAGCAACTGAAGCACTTGTTCGACCGCTTCTCTGATGCAAATGCAGAAAACAGGCAGAGCACCGGACTGGGTATGCACATCTGCAAGGAAATGATTACCCAAATGGGAGGTACCATTGATGTAGATTCTGAACCAGGCAGAGGCACCACAGTGTGGATTAACCTGCCTTGCGAACTGATTGAACTGAAAAAGAGTAACATAAGCAACAGCGAAGTATGAAAATCCATTCCACATATTCCCCAAAAAACTTCACTAACATGCTGCTCCTTGCATGTATCTTCTTTTGGTGCATCCCTACATGCAGCAGGGCAGCCATCCGCGCACAGCAGATGGACAAATACACATCTGCCAACCCTCTCGTGGTGGTGATGGACTGGGAATGTCGCCCCTATGAATACCGTGACGATGATGGAAATCCCAGCGGATATGATGTGGATGTGGTGACCGAAGTGCTTGACAATCTGGACATCCCCTTCATCATAGTGATGAAAGACTGGCAGAGTGCTCTGAAGATGTTTGGACAGAAAAAGGCAGATGTAATCATCTCGAAGAACAAGCTACCCTTCAACGATGTCTATTACGGACAAACCATCCTTGCCAACTATCAAGAGGGAGTGGTGTATCGTGCAGACGAAGAGGTGCCCTTTGACTATGTGATGATGGGCAAAAACCACAAGGTGGGTTTCAAGAATGCAGACTATGTGAAAAACATGGAGGAATATCTGGACGCACATTTTAAGCATCCAGTGATTACCTCACCACAACATGGACTGTACCTGCTCAAAAACGGTGAGATAGATTACTATATCTGCGGTGCCAATACAATGAAATGGATCATCAGTGAACTGAAGATGACCAACGTGGAGATAAGCACCACAGGCATGCCTTCAAAACCACTCAAATTCACCACCCACAGCAAGGAACTATGCGACCTGCTTGACGACCAATATGCACGTCTGGATCAGGCTGGCAAGATCAAAAAGATTTCCAACAAATGGTTCCATCCCGAAATCTATGAGCGCGACGCATCGCCCGTAGTTATCTATTTAGTGGCAGGTGCATTGGTGATATTACTCATTCACCTGGTGCTCAACCGACTGATCGGTCTGCGCATCAAAAAGCGTACAGAGACTATCAGAGACCAGAACAAACTGCTGGCAAAAGCCTTGGAACTTTCTAACAACTATGTGGTGAGGCACAATTTTGCCACACACACCATACATAACATCTATGGCAACCTGATGCCCCCAGAAGGCATGAGGCACGATGAATATCTGAGCAAGGTTCATCCCGATGACCGAGGTTCCATGCTGCAATACTCCGCAGACATGAAAAGCGGAAAGATAGACAACAAGGAAAACTACTACAGGTATAACATGGGCACACCAGAAGAGCCTGAATGGCACTCCCTGAAGGTGCAAAGTATCTGCGAGACAAACGCACACGGTCAGCTCACCGCCAGCATCTCTACCATCATGGACATCACAGAAGAGCAGCAGGTAATAGAAGAGAACAAGATACTCACAGACAAATATGTGAACATCTTTGAACAGTCTATCGTGGGCCTCGCACTCTATGACAATACAGGAAAACTGATATCGGTGAACGCCACCATGCGACGCATCTTCCATTTTGAGAACGATGAAGACCAGTTCTACTTCGACATCAACCTGTACGACCTGCACTTCCTCAAGAACGATGTGAAGCGCGACGAACCAGTCAACATGCACTTCTGCACCCAGATACACATCCCCGAACGCAAGATGTTTGACTATCTGGAAATCAAGATGCGACCCATCAAAGACGAGACAGGACAACTGAAGTTTGTGATGCTTACCGCACGAAACATCACCGAAGACTACAAACTGTACAAAGAGAGTAAGGTAAACGAGAGACGACTGGCTTCTGTAAACAAGAAGGTGAAGCAGTATGAGGCAAACATGCGCTACCTGATGGAGGTGAACAACATGAGGGTGTGGCGCTCGTCACTATTGACCAAAGAGGTGGCTTACTTCAAGGACCTTTATCACTACGAATACAAGTTTACCTTTGAGGAGTTTATGAACAAACTGGTGGATGAGGTAAGTGGTGAAAAACTGCAGGAAATGATGAACCCAACCAATGAGACTAAGGCGCTGTATAAGTCGCTCATCTCTGCCAAAAATCTTTTTGTAAACGACAACAAAGTGCATTGGTACAATGTGAACAGCATTCCAGAATACGATGCCGAAGGCACTGTGATAGGCTTCTTTGGACTGATTCGTGATGTGACCACACTGATGGAGAAACAAACAGAACTGCGCAATGAGACCTATAGGGCGAACGAATCGGGCAAACAGAAGAGTGCCTTCCTCGCCAACATGACCCACGAGATACGCACTCCACTCAATGCCATCGTGGGCTTCTGCGACTTGCTGCAAGCCATTGATGCTCCCGAAGAACGCAAGGAGTTTACACGCATCATACGCAATAACTGCGACATGCTGCTGCAACTCATCAACGACATTCTCGACATCTCTACCATGGACAGCAACAATCAGGTGCTGCAACCTCACGACGTAGATTTCTCCATCGCCTTTAATGATATATGCACCACTCTTGCCACCCGCGTGGTTACCCCCGGAGTGCAATACGTGTGCGACAACCCTTATCCCTGTCTCTTATACACATCTGACGCTGCCGACGATATGCAGTGTG
>CALZNR010000078.1 GCA_945827565.1 uncultured Prevotella sp. | reverse complement strand
TACACACTGCATATCGTCGGCAGCGTCAGATGTGTATAAGAGACAGGTTCACATATACTCCTGCCAGCCAGTCCATGGCTTGATCGAAGCGTGGCTCCAGTTCTTCCCAGGTGAGGTATTCGTCGCGGATGGGTCTGAAACCTGGTGCCACCTGCTCTCTGCTCTTGGCATCCACACCACCGTTGCAGGCGTAGAGAAAGCATTTGGCCAGATTGGCACGTGCTCCGAAGAACTGCATCTCCTTACCAGTCTGTGTGGCACTCACACAGCAGCAGATGGAGTAGTCGTCTCCCCAGATGGGGCGCATCACCTCATCGTTCTCATATTGTATGGAGCTGGTGGTCACTGATATCATGGCAGCATAGTGCTTGAAGGAATCGGTCAGTCGCGGACTGTAGAGCACGGTGAGGTTGGGCTCTGGACTGGGACCCATATTCTCCAGCGTGTGCAGGAAACGGAAGTCGCTCTTGGTCACCATGTGCCTGCCGTCCATGCCCATGCCCGCCACTTCCAATGTGGCCCATACGGGGTCACCGCTGAAGAGCTGGTTGTATGAGGGAATGCGTGCAAACTTGACCATGCGGAACTTCATCACCAGATGGTCTATCAGTTCCTGTGCCTGTGCTTCGGTCAGCGTGCCCTCTTGCAGGTCTCTTTCTATATAGATGTCAAGGAAAGTGGATATCCTGCCCACCGACATGGCAGCACCGTTTTGTGTTTTGATGGCGGCCAGATAGCCGAAGTACAGCCACTGCACAGCCTCTCTTGCATTGGCGGCGGGCTGTGAGATGTCGTAGCCGTAGAGCATAGCCATCTGCTTCATTTCCTTGAGAGCCTTTATCTGCATGGATATTTCCTCGCGCAGGCGTATCACCTCGTCGCTCATCACACCGCATCCGCAGTTGCGCTTGTCTTCCTCTTTTTCGCTTATCAGGAAGTCGATGCCATAGAGAGCCACGCGCCTGTAGTCGCCCACGATGCGCCCTCTGCCATAGGTGTCGGGCAGTCCGGTGAGTATATGGTTGTGGCGCACCGCTTTCATCTCTTCGGTGTAGGCATCAAAAACGCCATCATTGTGTGTCTTGCAGTATTTTGTAAATATTTCGTGCAGTTTTTCCGAGGGCTGGTAGCCGTAGGTGGTGCAAGCCTGCTCTGCCATTTTGATGCCTCCATAGGGCATAAAGGCGCGCTTCAACGGCTTGTCGGTTTGCAGACCTACCACTGCCTCCTTGTCTTTCGACTGTGGGGTGATATATGCTGGTCCATAGGCGGTCATACTCGACACTATTTCTGTTTCCATGTCCAGTACGCCACCCTTGCTACGCTCCTGTTTTTGAAGCTTTTGCAGCTCTCCCCACAGATAATTGGTGTTTTCTGTGGGAGCTTCAAGAAACTGCTCGTCGCCGTTGTAGGCGGTGTAGTTGTTCTGAATAAAATCTCTTACGTTTACCTCTGAAAGCCAGTGGGTACCTTTAAACCCGCGCCATTCTTTTCTCATAAATACTTTAAAGTGTTATCGGTGAAAAAACAATAAATTGCCCAATGTCAGGAAACAGTGTTCAATGCTGCAAAGTTACAAAAAAAAAAGATATTTCCTATCATCTTGTTCAATAAGGTTAGAACAATTGATGAGGGGAGTGTGGCAAAGAGAATTATAATCTGGCCGTGAAAGTGCCATTCTCTATTTATAACATAATTATTTTTCAGCCGTGAGAATTTTACATTCAATACGAAAACGAGTTACATTCAATACGAGAATGAGTTGTATTCTGACCAAGAAAGAAGTACATTCTGGCCAAGAATGTAACTCGTTTTCGTATTGAATGTAAAATTTTCCTATATGGAAACAAAGACTTTTAGGGCAAAAAAGAACTCCTTTCTGCACTTGGAAAGAATGTAAAGAAAGGTGTGTTGGAGGCTGAAATGCCGTATGTAGGCGTGTAAAGCGCTGATAAGCAGAATGATATAAATAAAAAAAGAGGGCGCGCCGAATGTTGGTGGCGTACCCTCTTTGTGCTTTTTATCCTAAGACGATGGGTTACTTACGCAAGCCAAGAGCCTTGATGATGGCGCGATAACGGTTGATGTCGCGCTCATACAGATAGTCGAGCAATGCACGACGCTTACCTACCAATGCGGTAAGAGCGCGGGCGGTTCTGAAATCTTTGTGGTTCTTCTTCAAGTGCTCAGTAAGGTGAGAAATACGATAACTGAACAATGCAATCTGGCTTTCAGCAGAACCAGTGTCCTTGCCGTTAGCACCATACTGACCAAAGATTTCTTCTTTTTTAGCGGGATTCAAATACATGACGATAAATTGATTAATGGTTTGTGAATTACATCTTTCAGATGCGAAGTGCCTTAATCACAACACAGGGCATCATCAAATGCATCGGATTTTCCGAAATTCGGGCGCAAAGGTACTAATTATTTTCTCGATGTGCAAACATTTCATCACGTTTATTTTGCAAAACACTAAAAAAATGGAGCGAAATAGGAGGGGCTTTCACGCTATATCAAATAAAAATTGTAACTTTGCACCCGATTTTTTAATGACGGGCATGCAGAGAAGGCATGCACCTTTTAAGGTATTACACATGCAGGACATCAGAAACATTGCAATCATTGCACACGTTGACCATGGCAAGACCACATTGGTAGATAAGATGATGCTGGCAGGCAACTTGTTCAGAGACGGACAAGACCTCAGCAGTCAGGTATTAGACAGCAACGACCTGGAGCGTGAGCGAGGGATAACGATTCTGTCAAAGAATGTATCAATCAACTGGAAGGGAACAAAGATAAACATCATAGACACTCCGGGGCACTCTGACTTTGGAGGAGAAGTGGAGCGTGTGCTCAACATGGCCGACGGATGCCTGCTGCTGGTGGATGCCTTTGAGGGACCGATGCCACAGACACGCTTCGTGTTGCAGAAGGCACTGGAGATAGGGTTGAAGCCTATCGTGGTGGTGAACAAAGTGGATAAGCCCAACTGCCGCCCCGAAGAGGTGTATGAAATGGTGTTCGACCTGATGTTCTCGCTCAATGCCACTGAAGACCAGTTGGACTTCCCTGTGGTGTATGGCTCGGCAAAGAACGGGTGGATGAGTGCCGACTTCAACGCTCCTACCACAGACATCAACTACTTGCTTGACAAGATAGTGGAAGTGATACCCGCCCCACGAGTGATAGAGGGAACACCACAGATGCTCATCACCTCGCTCGACTACTCCAGTTATACGGGTCGCATTGCTGTGGGTCGCATCCATCGCGGAACACTCAAGGAGGGCATGAACATCACCGTGGCTCATCGTGACGGTTCAAAAGAGAAAACCCGCATCAAGGAGCTGCATACCTTCGACGGCATGGGACATGCGCGCACTTCCGAGGTGCAGAGTGGAGATATCTGTGCCATCATTGGTCTGGAAAGGTTTGAAATAGGCGACACTATCTGCGATTTTGAAAATCCTGAGCCACTGCCTCCCATTGCCATCGATGAGCCTACCATGTCTATGCTCTTCACAATCAACGACTCTCCCTTCTTCGGCAGAGAGGGTAAGTTTGTGACCAGCAGGCATATCAACGACCGCTTGCAGAAAGAGTTGGAGAAGAATCTTGCACTGCGTGTAGATCCATTTGGAGATAGCACCGACAAGTGGGTGGTGAGCGGACGTGGAGTGCTGCATCTCTCTGTGCTGATAGAAACCATGCGCCGTGAGGGATATGAGCTGCAGGTGGGACAGCCACAGGTGATATACAAGGAAATAGATGGCGTAAGATGCGAGCCTGTGGAAGAACTTACCGTGAACGTGCCCGAGGAGTTTGCCAGCAAAATCATTGACATGGTGACCAAGCGAAAGGGAGAGATGACCTCTATGGAGAGTCAGGCAGACAGGGTGAACATAGAGTTCGACATTCCCTCGAGAGGCATCATCGGACTGCGCACCAATGTGCTCACCGCCAGTCAGGGTGAGGCTATCATGGCGCACCGCTTCAAGGAATATCAGCCCTACAAGGGCGAGATCTCACGTAGAGTAAACGGCTCGATGATAGCCATGGAAACGGGAACATCGTTTGCCTATTCCATCGACAAACTGCAGGATAGAGGAAAGTTCTTCATCGATCCGGGTGAGGAGGTATATATGGGCGAGGTAGTGGGCGAGCATGTGCACGATAACGACCTGGTTATCAATGTTACCAAGGCCAAGCAGCTTACCAATACACGTGCCAGCGGAAGCGACGACAAGGCACGCATCATTCCGCGCACGGTGCTTTCGCTTGAAGAGGCTTTGGAATATATCAAAGCCGACGAGCTGGTGGAGGTGACGCCTCTGTGCATGCGTATGCGCAAAATAATACTCGACCACAACGAACGCAAAAAGGCAAATAAAGAGTAGCGGAGCCAGAGCGCTACTCTTGTAATAAGAAGCGCTCTGCCTCGATGGCTGCTTGGCATCCGCTGCCGGCAGCCGTAATCGCTTGGCGATATACAGGGTCTGCCACGTCGCCTGCCACAAATACTCCTGGCAGTTTGGTGCGTGGCGTACCGTCTATTTTCTTCAGATAGCCCACCTCATCGGTGTCGAGCCATTCCTTAAACACATCGCTGTTGGGCTTGTGGCCAATGGCAAGGAAAAAGCCGTCGATGGCAATATCCACCCTCTCTTCATCACTCTGGCCCATGCGTTTCACCAAATGGGTTCCTTCCACACCGTTCTCTCCAAAGAGGCCCACAGTGTTGTGCTCAAAGAGTATCTCTATGTTTTCGGCCTCCATCACACGCTGCTGCATCACCTTGGATGCACGCAGATAGGGCTTGCGCACTATCAGATACACCTTCTTGGCCAGATGCGACAGATAGAGTGCATCTTCGCAGGCAGTGTCGCCACCGCCCACCACGGCTACCACCTTCTTGCGGTAGAAAAATCCGTCGCAAGTGGCACAGGCAGATACTCCCTGACCATTGTACTTGCGTTCATCATCCAGTCCCAAGTATTTGGCAGAGGCTCCTGTGGCAATAATCACTGTCTCTGCTTCTATCTCATTGCCCTCTTCATCGGTGAGCAGATAGGGGCGTTTCGATAAATCGGCCTTGACGATAGAACCGTCACGGATGTCGGCACCGAAGCGTTCGGCCTGTTCTCGCAGTTCCATCATCATCTGGTTGCCATCAATACCGTTGGGATAACCGGGGAAGTTTTCCACCTCAGTGGTTTGTGTGAGTTGGCCACCGGGTTGCAATCCACTATATTCTATGGGGTGCAGGTTGGCCCTCGAGGCGTAGATGGCTGCGGTGTAGCCTGCCGGACCGCTACCAATAATCAGGCATTTAGTGTGTTGTTTCATGTGCTATTCTATTTCTTTTTTTTTGGTTATTGTTCTAACAGGGATTCTATCTGCAAGGCTATGTCTTCAATGGAGTCGCCCGGCTCAAAGCGTGCCACCACCTGTCCTCGCTTGTTGGTAAGAAATTTGGTGAAGTTCCATGTGGCATCTCCCTTCTGCTCTTGCAGGAACTTGAACAGCGGGTCGGCATCTTCGCCTGTAACCTTCACCTTCTTGAACCGTGGAAACTCGGTGTTGTAGGTCGTTTTGCAAAAGGTGTGTATGCTCTCGTCAGTGCCCGGAGCCTGCTGGCCAAACTGGTTGCAGGGAAAGTCGAGTATCTCAAAACCACGGCTGTGGAATCGTTCGTACAACTGTTCCAACTGCTCATACTGCGGTGTGTATTGGCACTTGATGGCTGTGTTTACTATCAGCAGCACCTCGTTGGCGTATTCCTTGATGGCAACCTCTTTTCCTTTTCTGTCTTTTACCTTAAAATCGTAAACGGTTTTCATTTCCTTGTCTGTTGGTTTTATTTGTGTTGGTTTGTTTCTTTGTGACACCTTGCTGTGGCCTCTGTCTTTTTTGCATCGTGGTCTGAGCCATTTTGCATCGTGGCCTGTGTCTCTTCCACTTGCAGGCAGGAGGCACCTATAGGTGACAAATGGTAAGACAAAAGTAAGCATTTTCCTCTTTTTGCCCAAATCTTTTGCTATCTTTTTAGGCAGGATGTGAGCGAAGAAGATGAAAAATCTTCCAATTGATTTATGTCAAAAAAAATGCCATTTTATGTTATAAAACATGTGTTGGATTCCCTCGTGTTGTGTTTTGTTGTAATTTTGTACTTGAAATAGTTGGGCAAGTTACCCGTGGAGGGGCATTGCTCACAGCGTATAAGGAGAAAGAAAAGAAAGCATAGGAAAAGACATAAACAGGTAGAGTAGTTTTAAGGTAATAAGATTGAAAGAAGGTAGATGTTTAGAGGGCTGCGTGTTCGAGATGAACATGCAGCCTGTTTTTTTTGCTGATGGCTTGTCCGTAATCCTAACAGCCATCGTAAGTGTGTGGAGTGGGCGGGCGCGGAATGTGAAGTGAGGCAGCCAACAAAAAAAGGCATCTGCGCATATGCAACTACGCAGATACCCTTTTCTTAATTTGTCTTCTATGGTATTATTTC